>NZ_JAOSHO010000390.1 GCF_025917275.1 Pseudomonas agronomica
GGGAATGGTGTGGTGCATCAGAAATCATGAATCTGCGGGTACTGGTTGAAGATTTCCCGCATGCCGATCAGCGCATGGCGCATTTCTTCATCGCTGCATTCGGCGCCGACGCAGACCCGCACCGCGCGGGGCCGGGGGGTGCCGCGTACGGTGAACGGATCGGGGGACGTGACGGCGATGTGCTTGTGGCGCAACGCCCGCACCAGGCTGTCGACTTCCCAATGCGGTGGGATACCGATCCAGGCATTCAAGGCATGAGGATGCTGGGCCAATACGTGCTCACCCATGTACTCGGTGACCATCGCCTGGCGCCCGGCCAACAGGCGCCGTTGTAGATGCAACAACGACTCGGCGCGACCGTCGCGGATCCAGCGGGCGGCGATTTCCGAGACCATCGGCGTGGCCATCCAGCTGTTGACCCGCAGGATGCTCTCGGTGCGCAACGCCAGGCGCTTGGGCACCACCAGATAGCCAATCCGCAACCCGGTGAGCACCGACTTGGTCATGCTCGTGCAGTAAAACGACAGCTCCGGCAGGTAATGGCTGATGGGCGGCGCCCTGCGCTCGTCCAGCAGCGGACCATAGACATCGTCTTCGATGATGTGCACGCCAAAGCGTCGGGCGATCTCGGCGATTTCCCGGCGGCGGGTGTCAGGCATCAGGCTGGTGGTGGGGTTGTTCAGATTCGGCGTGCACACCAGCGCAGTGATCCGCTCGTTGCTGCACATGTCTTCGAAATGCTCGGGGTCGATGCCATGGCGGTCAGTGTCCAGGCCCTTGAGGGTAAAGCCCAGCACCTGGGAATTGCCGATCACGCCGTGGTCGGTCAGCCCTTCGCAGAGCACCACATCGTCGGGACCGGCGAGGGACGCCAGGGCGAGGAAAATGCCATGGGCCGCGCCATTGGTGATCAATACATCGTTGCGATCGACCTTCAGCCCCTGTCGGCCGATCCATTGCGCCGCCGCTTCGCGATGGGATTCAAAACCGGCTATCGGACGAAACGCGTGGATCCATGGCTGGTCCTCTTCGGTACTCAGCTCGGCACAGGTGTCGCGCCAGCACTGATCGTGCTCGCGGGTATGCAGGATGCGCGTGATGGAAAAGTCCACCAGCGCCCGCTCGGGGCTGTCGAGGATATAGGTGGCGACCCGATCACTCATGCGCCGCGAGACGAAACTGCCGCGCCCGACTTCGCAGCGGACCAGCCCTTGGCGCTCCAACTCCTTGTAGGCATTGGTGACGGTCTGCACGCTGATGCCCATGGCGTCGGCCACCTGCCGTTGCGGCGGCAGGCGCTGGTCATTGGCCAGGGTTCCCTGTTCGATGTCGTCGGCGATGGCCTGCACCAGGATCTTGTATTTGGATTCACCGCTGCGGGCGAGGTCCAGGGCTGACTTCCACTTATCCATAACGGCTGCAACCGGCGTGAGAACGGGTGCGCACAGCATTGCGCGGCCATCGCGGCAATGCAATTGTCCTAGTGCAATACAATCCGCGCCGGGGCTTTTGTATGCTCGGTCCAAGGTCGTTATCCAGGCGGGTGCATTGCCCCGACAAAAAGCCGGACCGACCTGTACCGGCGCCATTCCCGATCTCAGGCCATGCCCGGATCCGCCGTTGTACGTTTTGCTCTTGTCACACTGCCTCCTAACACAGAACCGTCCGCTGACGGATCCACAAGAAACAGGAGATTTTATCGATGAGCAATTTTCTTCCCCGCACTTGCACACCTTTGCGCCGGCTCTTGTTGACCTGTGCCGTGCTTGGCCTGGCCAGCAGCGTCCAGGCGGCGACCCTGGATACCGTCAAGAGCAACAGCAGCATCCGCATCGGCTACGCCAACGAAACCCCGTTTGCCTTCACCGAAACCGACGGCACCGTCACCGGTGAATCGCCGGAGATCGCCAAGATCATCTTCGCCAGGATGGGCATCAAGCAGGTCAATGGCGTGCTCACCGAGTGGGGCTCGCTGATTCCTGGCCTGCGCGCCGGTCGCTTCGACGTGATCGCCGCCGGCATGTACATCACCCCGGCGCGCTGCAAGCAGGTGTTGTTCACCGATCCGCAATACCAATTGCCCGACGCCTTGTTGGTAGCCAAGGACAATCCGAAAAAACTCCACAGCTATGAAGACATCGCCAAGCAACCGGACGTGAAGCTGGCAATCATGGCCGGCACGGTCAACCTGGCCTATGCCCGTGATTCCGGGGTCAAGGATGAACAGATCCTGCAAGTCCCCGACACCACCGCGCAATTGCAAGCCGTGCGCGCCGGTCGCGCCGACGCCGCCGTCGGTACGCAACTGACCATGAAGGGCCTGGCCGCCAAGGGCGGTGACAAGGTCGAGGCGATGACCGAATTCAAGGACGACCCGTCCCACATCGGCTACGGTGCGCTGGCCTTCCGCCCCGAAGACAAAGACCTGCGCGACGCTGTCAACGCCGAGCTGAAAAAGTGGCTGGGTTCCGAAGAGCACCTCAAGGCCGTCGCGCCGTTCGGTTTCGACAAATCCAACGTGACCAGCAAGACCGCGGCCGAGCTCTGCGCTCAGCCCTGACGGCACGCCGAAACGGGCATGACGCACAGCGCGTAATGCCTGTTCCCCGCTTCATCGGACATCGGGTTGAACCATGGGCGAATTACTTCCGTTATTGATTCAAGGGGCCTGGGTCACGCTCCAGGTGACCTTCTTCGGCTCGCTGCTGGCGATTGTCGCGGCGGTACTTGCAGCCCTCGGGCGGCTGTCGCCGTGGCGCGCGTTGCGCTGGTTTTCCATCACCTACATCGAAGTGTTCCGCGGGACGTCGCTGCTGGTGCAGTTGTTCTGGCTGTTCTTCGTGCTGCCGCTGCCCCCCTTCAACGTCGAACTGAGCCCTTACGCCGTGGCGATCGTCGGCCTGGGCCTGCACATTGGCGCGTATGGGGCCGAGGTGATGCGCGGCGCCATCAGTTCGGTCGCCAAGGGCCAATACGAAGCCTGCACGGCGCTGAACTTCAGTGCCTTCACACGCTTCAAGCGAATCATCCTGCCCCAGGCGTTGTTGGCGGCGATTCCGCCGGGCACCAATCTGTTGATCGAGTTGCTGAAGAACACGTCGCTGGTGTCGCTGATCACCTTGTCGGACCTGAGCTTCCGGGCGCGCCAGTTGGACCAGGCAACGTTCCAGACCCTGGAAATCTTCAGCCTGGCGCTGGTGATGTATTTCATCCTCGCCCAGGCCATCAACTTCGGCATGCGCAACATCGAGCGACGACTGAGCCGGGGCCGGATGCGCGGAGGTCTGTCATGACATTGTTCGACTGGTCCTACGCCGCGCAAATCCTTCCGGACCTGCTGCGCGCGTCCCTCAACACCGTGGGCATCACGTTGATCGGCTTCCTGATCGCGATCGTGCTGGGGCTGTTCCTGGCGATCGGCCGGCGCAGCCGCAGGCTCTGGTTGTCATGGCCGGCCACGGCGGTGATCGAGTTCATCCGCAGCACGCCGTTGCTGATCCAGGTGTATTTCCTCTACTACGTGCTGCCCAACTACGGGCTGAGCCTGACGGCCATGCAAGTCGGCATCGTCGGCATCGGCCTGCATTACGCCTGCTACATCGCCGAGGTCTATCGCAGTGGTCTCGACGCGGTACCGCGGGCGCAGTGGGAAGCGGTGACGGCGTTGAACATCGCGCCGTACGACGCCTACCGCAACATCATCCTGCCCCAGGCGCTGCGCCCCATCGTGCCGCCGCTGGGCAATTACCTGGTGGCGATGCTCAAGGACACGCCGGTGCTGTCGGCCATCACCGTGGTGGAAATCATGCAGCAGGCCAAGAACATCGGCTCCGAGAATTTCCGCTACCTCGAACCGATCACCATGGTCGGCCTGTTCTTCCTCGCCCTGAGCCTCGCCCTGGCCTACCTGGTACGGCGCCTTGAAACGCGCATGGAGCTACGCTAATGACTTTACCTCTGTCCACGCCCACCGATTTGTCCCGGCGCAGCACGCTGGCATCGCAGCAGGAGGCCCCGGCCATGCACGTTCCAACCCCGTCCCGGCCGATTGTGAGTTTCCAGGACGTGACCAAAAGCTATGGCAGCTTCACCGTGCTCGACCACTTGAACCTGGATGTCGCGCCCGGTGAAAAGGTCGCGATCATCGGCCCCAGCGGCTCGGGCAAGTCCACGCTGCTGCGGGTGCTGATGACCCTCGAAGGCATCGACCAGGGCCAGATCCGCATCGAGGACGATTCCCTGACCCACATGCCCAACCGCAACGGTGTGCTGGTGCCGGCCAATGACCGGCACATCCGCCGGGTGCGCGGCAAGATCGGCATGGTGTTCCAGAGCTTCAACCTGTTCCCCCACATGACTGCGTTGCAAAACGTCATCGAGGCGCCGGTACAGGTGCTGGGCATGAACCCGAAGGAAGCCCGCGAGCGCGCCGCCGACCTGCTGGAGCTGGTGGGCCTGGGCAACAAGCTCGATCATTACCCGTCGCAGCTATCCGGCGGCCAGCAACAGCGGGTGGCGATTGCCCGGGCGCTGGCGATGCGGCCCAAGGTGATGCTGTTTGACGAAGTGACGTCGGCGCTGGATCCGGAGCTGTGCGGCGAGGTCTTGAACGTGATTCGCAAGCTGGGCGCCGAACACAACCTGACGATGCTGATGGTGACCCACCAGATGGGATTTGCGCGGGAGTTCGCTGATCGGGTGTGCTTTTTCTACAAGGGCCAGATTCATGAGCAAGGCACGCCTGCGCAGATCTTCGAGAACCCGCAGCAAGAGCGGACGTGTGCGTTCTTGAGTGCGGTGAAAGAGGCGAATTGACCCCTAATTACTCAAGTGAACACCTCCGTGGCGAGGGAGCTTGCTCTCGC
>NZ_JAOSHO010000391.1 GCF_025917275.1 Pseudomonas agronomica
CCCACAGAGAATTGCAGGGGCTTGGGTTTTCCTTGGGCAAAAAAAATGCCGCTCAATCGAGCGGCATTTTTTATAGGCGGGGAATCAATCCTGGGCGACGGCGTTCTTCGCCAGGATCGCGTTGGCCAGTTCCATGTCGGTGGCCTGCAGGCCTGGGTTGTCGGCACGGACTTTCTGCATTGCGGCTTCCAGGTAAGGGCCACGGATGCTGCCGTCACTGGCGACGAAGCTGCCGGCGTCGTCCTGGGCGGCGACGATCAGCTTGTGATCCTTGAAGGTCAGGTAGGTGGAACCGGTGGTCGCACCGGACGAGATGACGTTACGCCAAAACGTGTCGGCCATTGCCGAGCCCACAGGAAGAGAAAGCAAGGCTAGGGTCGCGACAGCAAGTTTGAGACGCATGATAGGTGACTCCACTGGGTTAACTATGACGTTGGATTGCGGAGGGTTCGATTCAGTTCCATGACGCGTCACTCCGCCCGTTCAACCGTTAACACCGTCCCCTCCTGTGCCACCACCCTGACCCGGGCGCCAACAGGCAAATCGGGGCCCTTCGCCAGCCATACGCCATCGGCCACCTTGATCTTGCCCCGTCCATCGACGATTGCCTCGTGGACCTGAAAGACCTTGCCGATCAGTTCCTGTCCGCGCAGGTTCAGGTGTGGCTGATCGCTCTGGCGCACCGCGCTGCGCTGGCGTCGCCACCAGTACAGCGCTGTCGCAATGGCGAACAGGCCGAACAGCAGGAACTGCATCTCCCAAGCCATTTGCGGAAGGATGAAGGTCAGCACACCGACCGCAGCGGCGGCCATGCCGATCCAGAGCAGATACCCGCCAGCGCCGAACACTTCGAGTATCAGCAGGATGACGCCCAGCGCCAGCCAGTCCCAATACGACATCTGTTGCAGAAAACCCCACATACGCGCGCCTCAGGCTTTCTTGCTGTCGAAGGTGGCCTTGACGATCTCGCCGATGCCACCGACGGCGCCAATGACCTGGCTGGCTTCCAGCGGCATCAGGATCACCTTGCTGTTGTTGGCCGAGGCAAGTTGGCCCAGGGCATCGATGTATTTTTGCGCAACGAAGTAGTTCACGGCCTGGACGTTGCCGTCGGCGATCGCCTGGGACACCACCTGGGTGGCCAGGGCTTCGGCTTGCGCCTGGCGTTCGCGGGCTTCCGACTCCAGGAACGCGGCCTGCCGACTGCCTTCAGCCTCGAGGATCTGCGCCTGTTTCTTGCCCTCGGCGGTAAGAATCGCCGACGCTCGCAGGCCTTCGGCCTCCAGGATCTGGGCTCGCTTGATCCGTTCGGCTTTCATCTGCCCGGACATGGCAGCCATCAGGTCGGCCGGTGGGCTGATGTCCTTGATCTCGATCCGGGTGATCTTGATGCCCCACGGCGCCGTGGCTTCATCCACGGTGCGCAGTAGTTTTTCATTGATACCGTCCCGCTGGCTGAGCATGGCATCCAGTTCCATGGAGCCCAGCACCGTGCGGATGTTGGTCTGCAACAGGTTCCGGATGGCGTGTTCGAGGTTGTTGACCTCATAGGCGGCCTGGGCTGTGTTGACGACCTGGAAGAAGCACACGGCGTCGATCTGTACCGTGGCGTTGTCGGCGGTGATGACTTCCTGGGGCGGAATATCCAGCACGCTTTCCATGACGTTGATCTTGCGCCCGATGCGATCCATCACCGGAATGATGATGTTCAGGCCGGGCTTGAGCGTATTGGTGTAACGGCCAAAGCGCTCGACGGTCCATTGGTAGCCCTGGGGTACGACCTTGAACCCCATGAACAGGATGGCGACCACGAGGCCGATGAACAGTAAAAGTACGCTACCGATCTGCATGACGGTTCCCTGTGCGAATGAAGTGGACCTGCGAACCCTGAGTGTAGGGCACGCGGCCATTATCTTCGCTACGGTCCGTTCCGGTTTGTTTGTGGGATATTTCTGCCTCTTGAGCCGGATGGTGCCTACTTCTGCTCGCTCTGCGGCGTTACCCGCAATACTTCCTCGACTGTGGTCAAGCCCGCTGCAACCTTTTGCGCGCCCGAGAGCCGCAGGCTGCGCATGCCTTCCTTGAACGCCTGGCGGCGTACGGCCAGCAGATCGGTATCGGGGTGGATCAAGCCCTTCACGCTATCGGTCAGCTGCATGATCTCGTAGACCCCGGCACGCCCACGATAGCCGGTGTCACGGCACTCCGAGCAGCCGACCGCTTGTTGGGCATTGGTGGGCAGCGGCGCCTGCCAAGGACGCGTCAGGGTTTGCCAGTCGTCTTCATCCAGGGTCAAGGGCGCCTTGCAATGCGGGCACAGTGTACGCACCAGGCGCTGGGCCATGACCCCGAGGACCGTGGCCTTGATCAGGTAATGCGGCACGCCAAGCTCCAGCAGGCGGCTGATGGCACTCGGTGCATCGTTGGTGTGCAGGGTCGAGAGCACGAGGTGTCCGGTGAGGGCCGCCTGGATCGCCATCTCGGCGGTTTCCAGGTCGCGGATCTCGCCAATCATGATGATGTCCGGGTCTTGTCGCATCAAGGCGCGCACGCCTGCGGCAAACGACAGCTCGATATTGTGCTGGACCTGCATCTGGTTGAAGGACGCCTCGACCATTTCAATCGGGTCTTCGATGGTGCAGAGATTCACTTCCGGTGTCGCCAGCTTCTTGAGCGTGGTGTAGAGGGTCGTGGTCTTGCCGGACCCGGTAGGACCCGTAACCAGGATGATGCCGTTGGGCTGTCGCGTCATGTCCTGCCAGCGGCGCAGGTCGTCGGCGGAGAAACCGAGCTGGTCGAAGTCCTTGAGCAGCACTTCCGGGTCAAAGATCCGCATGACCATTTTTTCGCCAAATGCCGTGGGCAGGGTCGACAGTCGCAGCTCCACTTCGCCGCCGTCCGGGGTCTTGGTCTTGACCCGTCCATCCTGGGGCTTGCGTTTTTCCGCGACGTTCATCCGGCCCAGGCTCTTGAGGCGACTGATGATCGCCATCGTCACCTGGGGCGGGAACTGGTAGACGGTGTGCAGCACCCCGTCGATGCGAAAGCGCACGGTGCCCTGCTCGCGGCGCGGTTCGATGTGGATATCACTGGCGCGCTGTTGGAAGGCGTACTGGAACAGCCAGTCGACGATATTGACGATATGGGCGTCGTTGGCGTCCGGCTCCTGGTCGCTGGCGCCTAGATTGAGCAGTTGTTCGAAGTTGCTCAGGTTGCTCGGTTGCTGCTCGACCGTGGTGGCACCGCTGACCGACTTGGCCAGGCGGTAGAATTCCACGCTGAGGCGCTGGATATCCACAGGGTTGGCGACCACCCGCTTGACCGGCAACTTGAGCACGTGGGTGAGGTCCGCTTCCCAACTGCTGACATAGGGCTGCGCGCTGGCAACGGTGACCGCGTCGCGATCGACCGCCACGGCGAGAATCTTGTGGCGCTGCGCAAAGGCATAGGACATCAGCGGCGTTACGGCGGCCACGTTGATCTTCAACGGGTCGATGCGCATGTAGGGTTGGTCGGCCTGCTCGGCCAGCCACAGCGTCAGGTTCTCCAGGTCCAGCCGCTTGCCGGGACGGCTCAGGTCGTCCAGATGCTGGTTGGCGATGAATTCAAGCGGGTGCAACTGGCTGTTGGCAGTGTGACGCCGACGCGCATTGAGTGCGGTTTCCGCTGAATCCTGGCTGATGATGCCCTGGGCGACCAGTTGGCGCAGCAGATCGTTTAGGTCCAGCCAGCGGTCCTGAGTGGCATGTTTGGTGGACATGAGCGTTCGAATTCCTATTGGACAATTGCAGCAAAGCCGCGATACAGACACCTCGATGTCTTGGCCTGGTCTGCAAAAGAATAGTCGCGACGTTATGTACCGTTGGGCCACTACCCGACCAATGAGTTTCGAATTCTTGCCGCAGTGGTCTCAACTCGCGGCCTGGACCGATCCAGCCCGAGCAATTTCAACGTCTTGCACGTCCACCGAACTCAGGCTGATCAAGTTACGCAATTTTTCCGCGATCACCTGGGCACGGTGCCAGCTCAGCCCGTCCATGACGATCTCCATGGACAGCTGATCCTGGTGGCGCTCCATATGGATTTTCTCGGGTATCAGGCCCTGCAATGCAAACAGGTTGAGCACCCGGCACGGCAGGTCCGGTTCGGCCTCGCCCAACAATAGATATTCGACGCGACGATGGGGATTGGCGGTGTGCCAGACGTCGGCGCGCAGCGGGGGCGTGGCGGTGGATTCGAATGAGGGCATGGAACATCTCCTGGATATGCGGAGAAATATTTACATGCGTCCTGAGGTATTTCTTATCTAAGATATGCCTTTATGCTGGTCTTGCGAATTACACCAATCGATATCAGGCTTGTTTGAGGTTTATTAATGCACAGCGAGCTGGACGGCTACGACCGCAGGATACTGGCACTGCTGCAAGAGGACGCTTCGCTGTCCAGCGCGCAGATTGCCGAGCAGGTGGGTTTGTCCCAGTCGCCATGCTGGCGGCGGATCCAGCGGATGAAGGAGGAGGGCATCATTCGTGGGCAGGTGACGCTGCTGGATCGCAAGAAAATCGGCCTGAACACGCAGATATTCGCCGAAGTGAAACTCAACGCCCACGGCCGTTCGAACTTCACCGAATTCACCGAGGCGATCCGCGGTTTTCCCGAAGTGCTGGAATGTTACGTGTTGATGGGGTCGGTGGACTTTCTGCTGCGTATCGTCACGGCAGACATCGAGGCCTATGAGCGGTTCTTCTTCGAGAAGCTGTCTATGGTGCCGGGGATCCAGGAAGTGAACTCGATCGTGGCGCTGTCGGAGATCAAGTCGACGACGAGCTTGCCGGTTATGCGCTGAGCTTGTTGTTGCG
>NZ_JAOSHO010000392.1 GCF_025917275.1 Pseudomonas agronomica
TTTTGTGGTTCAGCCAGTAAGCGAGCTGGCTGAACCAACCGCCAACGTTACTGCATCAACACCTCAACAACCCCATCCGCGGTCATCGTCACTTTGCTGGTGCCCGCTTCCACTTCAGGCGTCACCGACTCGGCATCCATGGACGCCGCTTTCATCATCATCTGCGGGCGCATGTACGGTTGTGGGTAGCCGTTGGTGTTGAAGTTCAGGTTGACGATCTTGTAGCCCTTGCCGCCCAGGGCTTCGGTGGCGAGTTGGGCGCGGGCCTTGAAGGCGTTGACGGCGTCCTTGAGCAGGGCGTCTTCGCTGGTCTGGCGAGTGGCGGTGGCGATGGCGAAGTCCATGCCGGCCATTTTCATGTCGGTGAGCAACTCGCCAGTGAGTTTGGACAGGGCGGCGAAGTCGGCGCTTTCCAGGCGCAGCTCGGCGCGTTCGCGCCAGCCGGTGATTTTCCCGCCTTTGTTGTCGTAGATCGGGTAGCTGTTGCGGCTGCCCTGGCTCAGGTTGATGCCCTTGACCTGTTTGGCCTGGCCTATGGCTTTATTCAGGGTGGTGCTGACGGCGGCGGCGAGCTTGGCCGGGTCGGTGTTCTGTTCCTCGGTGTAGAGGGTGACGATCATCAGGTCGCGGGCCACTTCCTGGCTGGCTTCGGCGCGCAGGGAGATCTGGTTGTAATGAAGCTCGTCGGCGGCCAGGGCCGGCAGGCTGGCGACGGTGCCGAGGCTGAGGGCGAGCAGGGCGGCGGGGCGACTGAACGTGTGCATGAAAGCTCCTTGGGATGATGCGCAGGGGTGTAGGTTCCGGGCCTGCGTGAACGATAAGACTCTAGCGTTTATGGTGCGGTTCGCACAGTTACAACTTCTATACAGATCAGCTCGGTGAAGGGCTTTCTGTGGCGAGGGGATTTATCCCCACTGGACTGCGTAGCAGTCCCAGAATTGCCATGCCCCAGCTCGGCGTGGTGCCTGACCTTTTTGGGGGCCGCTTCGCGCCCCAGCGGGGATAAATCCCCTCGCCACAATGGTCGGTGTGCCATTTCAGGGCTGTGGCGCTTTGCCGCATATCTGCCTCTGCCCGCCGTGCGTTGGTTATACTCCGTGCGATCCGCCTGGAGCGCTCATCAGGAGAGCTCATGCTCGCCCCTTTGCAAATGACTTCCGCTTCTCGCCAGAACCTCTGGCGCCTGACGTTTATCCGCATTCTGGTCCTCGCGGCCCAGGCCGGCTCCGTGGGGCTTGCCTATTGGTTCGACCTGCTGCCGCTGCCCTGGCTGCAATTGGCGATTACCCTGGTTTTCTCCAGCGTACTCTGCGCGTTGACGGCGATTCGCCTGCGCACCTCATGGCCAGTGACCGAACTTGAATACGCCGTGCAACTGGCCTGCGACCTGTTTATCCACAGCGCGCTGCTGTATTTCTCCGGTGGCTCCACCAACCCCTTCGTCTCTTATTACCTGGTGCCGCTGACCATCGCTGCCGTGACGTTGCCGTGGCGGTTTTCGCTGATCCTGTCTGGCATCGCCCTGGCGCTGTACACCTTGTTGCTGGCGCGGTTCTATCCGCTGGAAACCTTCCCCATCGCCCGGGAAAACCTGCAGATCTACGGCATGTGGTTGAGCTTCGCCCTGGCCGCCGCGGTCATCACCTTCTTTGCCGCGCGCATGGCCGAGGAGCTGCGCCGCCAGGAAGAGCTGCGGGCCATTCGCCGCGAAGAAGGCCTGCGGGACGAGCAACTGCTGGCCGTGGCGACCCAGGCCGCCGGCGCCGCCCACGAGTTGGGCACACCGCTGGCGACCATGAGCGTGCTGCTCAAGGAAATGCGCCAGGACCACAAAGACCCGGCGTTGCAGGAAGACCTCAGCGTGCTGCAGGACCAGGTCAAGCTCTGCAAGGAGACCCTGCAATACCTGGTACGCGCCGCCGAGGCCAATCGCCGGTTGGACATCGACATGCAGGCGGTCACGTTCTGGCTCGACGATGCCCTGAACCGCTGGCACCTGATGCGCCCCGAAGCCAGTTACCGCTTCCAGTGCCTGGGCAAGGGCACGGTGCCGCGCATGGCGCCGCCGCCGGACTTGACCCAAGCGCTGCTGAATCTGCTGAACAATGCCGCCGACGCCTGCCCCGAAGGCTTGGAAGTGGTATTGGACTGGGATGCCTATGAACTGACGATCTGCATCCGCGACCACGGCGCCGGTGTGCCGCTGGCGATTGCCGAGCAGATCGGCAAACCGTTTTTCACCACCAAGGGCAAAGGTTTCGGCCTGGGCCTGTTTTTGAGCAAGGCCAGCGTGACACGCGCCGGCGGCTCGGTGAAACTCTACCCCCATGAGGAAGGCGGCACGCTCACCGAGCTGCGCCTGCCCCATGCCGACCGAGGAGACGAATATGAGTGACGAGATCCAAGTCGACGGCGAAGAACTGCCGCACCTGCTGCTGGTGGATGACGACGCCACCTTCACCCGGGTCATGGCCCGGGCCATGTCCCGTCGCGGTTTTCGGGTCAGCACCGCCGGCTCCGCCGAAGAGGGCCTGACCATTGCCCAGGCCGATCTGCCGGACTATGCCGCCCTCGACCTGAAGATGGACGGCGACTCCGGCCTGGTATTGTTGCCCAAGCTGCTGGAGCTGGACCCGGAGATGCGCGTGGTGATCCTCACCGGTTATTCGAGCATCGCCACCGCGGTCGAAGCCATCAAGCGCGGTGCCTGCAATTATCTGTGCAAGCCGGCCGACGCCGATGACGTGCTGGCCGCGCTGCTATCCGAACACGCCGACCTCGACACCCTGGTGCCGGAAAACCCCATGTCGGTGGATCGCCTGCAATGGGAACACATCCAGCGGGTGTTGACCGAGCACGAAGGCAACATCTCCGCCACGGCCCGCGCCCTGGGCATGCACCGGCGGACCTTGCAGCGCAAATTGCAGAAACGTCCTGTGCGTCGCTGAACCTGCGCTGAACGAATGCTGTCCACCCTCGCGACATATCGGGCCGTTGCTTTAAGATCGGCCCGAGACTTTCCTCTATTGAGCCTTAACCATGAATCAGAACGCTGAATATTCCGCGGTCAATGACGCGGTGCGCGGCCAGTTTTTCCGCCGTGTCTGGCAGATGACCACGCCATACTGGCGCAGTGAGGAGAAGGGCAAGGCCTGGACGCTGTTGATCGCCGTGATTGCGCTGTCGTTGTTCAGCGTGGCGATCTCGGTGTGGATCAACAGCTGGTACAAGGATTTCTATAACGCCTTGCAAGAGAAGAACAGCGAGGCGTTCTGGCAGTTGATCCTGTATTTCTGCGGCATCGCGGCGGTGGCGATTCTCGGCGCCGTGTATCGTTTGTACCTCACGCAAATGCTCACCATTCGCTGGCGGGCCTGGCTCACAGAGCAGCACTTCGCCCGTTGGCTCGGTGACAAGAATTACTACCGGCTGGAGCAGGGCGGCTATACCGATAACCCGGACCAGCGGATTTCCGAGGACCTCAACAGTTTTACCACCAACACCTTGAGCCTGGGCTTGGGGTTGCTGCGCACCGTGGTCAGCCTGGTGTCGTTCTCGATCATCTTGTGGGGCGTGTCGGGCAGCATCGAGGTGTTTGGCTACACCATTCCCGGCTACATGTTCTGGTGCGCGTTGGTGTACGCGGCGGTGGGCAGTTGGCTGACACACCTGATCGGCCGCCGCCTGATCGGCCTGAACAACAACCAGCAGCGCTTCGAAGCCGACCTGCGTTTTTCCATGGTACGGGTGCGCGAAAACGCCGAGAGCATTGCGTTGTATGGCGGGGAGCCCAACGAGAATCGTCGCTTGAGCGGTCGTTTCGGCCTGGTCTGGCATAACTTCTGGGACATCATGCGGGTGTCCAAGCGCCTGACTTTTTTCACGTCCGGCTACGGCCAGATCGCAATCATCTTCCCGTTCATTGTTGCCGCCCCGCGTTATTTCGCGGGCAAGATCCAGCTCGGCGAGCTCATGCAGATCAACTCGGCGTTCGGTAATGTGCAGGAGAATTTCAGCTGGTTCATCAGCGCTTATTCCGATCTTGCCGCGTGGCGCGCCACCTGTGACCGCTTGCTGAGTTTCCGTCAGGCGATGAGTGACAACGAAGACCGCGTGCCGGCCATCGATGTGCAGAACCAGGGTAACGGGCTGAAAGTGCGCAACCTCGGGCTGGACCTGAGCGATGGTCGCCATTTGCTGACCCATGCCGAGCTGGACGTCGAACCCGGCGAGCGGGTGATGCTCAGCGGTCGTTCCGGCAGCGGCAAGTCCACGTTGCTGCGGGCGATGGGGCATTTGTGGCCCGCCGGGCATGGCAGCATTCGGCTGCCGTCGGCCCGTTATCTGTTCCTGCCACAAAAGCCTTACTTGCCGATTGGCAGCCTGCGCGAAGTGCTGAGTTATCCACAAGCCGGCGACGTCTACCCCAACGAGCGTTATGCACAGGTCCTGGAAACCTGTCGCCTGCCGCACCTGGTTTCGCGGTTGGACGAAAGCAACCACTGGCAGCGCATGCTCTCGCCCGGCGAGCAACAACGCCTGGCGTTCGCCCGCGCTTTGCTTTACGCGCCGTTATGGTTGTACATGGACGAAGCCACGTCGGCGATGGACGAGGAAGACGAAGCGACGCTGTACCAGGCCTTGATCGACCAGTTGCCGGGCCTGAGTATCGTTAGCGTCGGCCATCGAAGCAGCTTGAAACGTTTCCATCCGCGACATGTGCGTATCGAAAATGGCCAACTTGAGGAGCAGGCGGTGACCGCATAAACGCTCAAAACCTGTGGGAGCGAGCTTGCTCGCGATGGCGGTGTGTCAGTTGATAGGGAAGTGTCTGAC
>NZ_JAOSHO010000393.1 GCF_025917275.1 Pseudomonas agronomica
CTCGCGAAAGCGGTCTAGCGGGTTACTGATTGTTCAGCGTTGCTTCAGCCGGTCGATCACCACCGCCAGCAGCAGGATCGAGCCACGGATCACGTACTGGTAGAACGTGTCGATGTTCTTCAGGTTCATCGCGTTCTCGATGATCGCCAGGATCAGCACACCGGCGATAACGTGGCGGATCATGCCGATGCCGCCGCTCAACGAAACCCCACCGAGCACGCAGGCCGAGATCACGGTCAGCTCGAAGCCTTGGCCGATCATGGGTTGGCCCGACGTCATGCGCGAGGCCAGGATCACGCCTGCCAGCGCACCGATCAAACCGTGCACGGCGAAGATGATGATCTTGGTGCGATCAACGTTTACCCCCGCCAACAATGCCGCTTCCTGGTTGCCACCGATGGCCATGGTGTTGCGCCCGTAGGTGGTGTAGTTCAACAACCAGCCGAAGAATAGAAAGCAGGCAATGGTGATCAGGATCGGCACCGGCACGCCGAACAACTGACCGTTACCGAAGACGAAGAAAGACTCTTCGGAAACGCCGACCGCTTTACCGTTGGCAAAGATATAGGCCAGGCCACGGACGATCTGCATGGTCGCCAGCGTAGTAATCAGCGCATTGACCCGCAGTTTCGCAATCACGATGCCATTGATCAAGCCAACGATCAGCCCCATCACCAGCGCCGCGCTGACGCCGAGGAAGACGCTGTCAGTGTCGCGCATCACCACGGCCGCAACCACGCCGGCACAGGCGATCACCGAACCGACCGACAAGTCGAAGTGCCCGGACGCCAGGCAATACAGCATGGTGCAGGCCGCAATACCGGTGGTGGAAATCGCCAGGCCCAGGCCGCGCATATTCAGTGGCGACAGGAAGTTATCGATCATCAGGGTGCAGAGCACGAAAATCCCGATGGCCGCCAGCAGCATGACCCAGTCGTCGAGGAAACGGCGCAGGTCCAGGGGTTTGCGTGCCGTTGGCAGTGCATTGTTTTGAATGGTCATGATTTACCTCTCAGTTCGCCGCGTCGGCAACGCGTTGGCGCGGCAGCGCCAGTTGCAGCAGGTTGGATTCGTTGGCCTGGTCACGCGGCAGCTCGCCACGCATGGCCCCTTCGCAGAGCACCAGGATTCGGTCGGAAATGCCCATCACTTCCATCAGGTCGCTGGACACCACGATCACGGCGATGCCGTCAGCCGCCAGGTTGTGGATAATCTGGTAGATCTCCGCCTTGGCACCGATGTCGATGCCACGGGTCGGCTCATCCAGCAGCAGGACTTTCATCGGCATCGACAGCCAGCGACCCAGAATCGCCTTCTGCTGGTTGCCGCCGGACAGATACATGATTTTCTGGCTCGCAGCCGGGGTCTTCACTTTCAGCGACTTGATCTGCTTGTCGGCATTGCCCCGCTCCCAGTCACCACGCAACAGGCAGCCGAGCGCGGAATGAGCCGGACGAGCGCTGATATTGATATTCTCGCCCACGCTGCCCAGCGGGATGATGCCTTCCTTCTTGCGGTCTTCCGGGCAGAGCAACACGCCGGCCCCGATGGCATCCCGGGGTGAACGCAGCTTCAGCTCCTTGCCGTGCAGCACCAGGCTGCCTTCGCTCTGGCGCTCCAGGCCACTGAGCAAGCGCAGCAGTTCGGTGCGACCGGCGCCGACCAGCCCGAACAGGCCGAGGATCTCGCCCTTGTGCACCTGGAAGCTCACCGGCTCACGCAGGCCCGGCCCGAGCAGGCCTTTTACCTGCAACGCCACATCGCCGCGCTCCCGGGGACGGTAGTCATAAATGTCCTCGATATCGCGACCGACCATGCACGTGACCAACTGATCGTGGGTCAGCTCGCTCATGTTCTCGAAAGTACGGACATAACGCCCGTCCTTGAAGACCGTCACTGCGTTACAGATACGGAACACTTCCTCCATGCGGTGGCTGACGTACAGCACCACTTTGCCCTCGTCCCGCAGGCGGGCGATGATCGCCATCAACCGGTCGATTTCCCGGGCCGACAGGCTGCTGGTCGGCTCATCGAAGGCGATGACGTGGGCGCCACGGGACAACGCCTTGGCGATTTCCACCAATTGGCGCTGACCCAGGGACAGGCGACCGACTTTTTCCTGCGGGTCGATTTCATCGGCCAGGCCTTTGAGCAGCGTCAACGCCTGCTGGCGCAGCACGCCACGATTGACCAGGCCGAAACGCGCCGGCAAGTGACCGAGGAACAAGTTCTCCGCGACGGTCATTTCCGGCACCAGGTGCAACTCCTGGTGAATCACCGCGACACCACTGGCGATGCTGTCGGCGGTGCCTTTGAAGGCCATCGTCTGCTCGCCGATCTGCAGATCACCGCTGCTCGGAATGTAGGCGCCACCGAGGATCTTGAGCAAGGTGGACTTGCCCGCGCCGTTCTCGCCCATCAAGGCATGCACCTGCCCCGGATGCGCGACGAAACTGATATTGGCCAGCGCCTGCACGCCGGGAAACGATTTACCGATCCCGTTGAATCGCAAGCTGCCACCGATGTTCTGTTGCTGTGCCGCTGTTTGCGCTTGCATAACCACCTCGAACTTACAGAGATCAAGCGACCCGGTCACGCGTGTGACCGGGGCCGCTTTTGAATCAACCGGCCATCAATTCCACAGGCCGATCTTTTCCAGCTCCTGCTTGAAGTTCTCCCGGGTGATCAGCGTCACCTCGTCCATGGCGGTGTACTTCGGCGGCTCCTTACCGGCAGTGATCCACTCGTACATCATTTCGGCAGTCTTGTAGCCTTCGATGTGCGGGCTTGGCAGCATCGAACCGAAGAAGCCGCTTTCCGGTTTCTTCAGCTCGCCGATGGCGTCGGTGCCGTTGATACCAATACCGATCACGTTGGCCGCCTTGAACCCAGCCGCTTCGGTGGCGCGCACGCCGCCCAGCACGGTGTTGTCGTTCATGCCGCCGATGATCAGGTTTTTCGCAGCGCTTGGCAGCTTCACCAGCGCCGAGTTGGTGGAGTCCATACTGCCGGGGACGTCGAGGGTTTTCAGCGCCGCAAACAGGATATGGTCTTCCGGCATCCCGGCTTTTTTCAGGGCATCGACCGAACCGTCAGTGCGCTTCTTGCCGGTGTCCAGCTCGTTGAAGGTATTGACTACAGCGTAGGTTTCTTTCCAATCCCAGTTGCGCTTTTTCGCTTCAGCGGCCATCGCGGCGCCTTGCTTCTGGCCAACCTCGAACGCCGCCATGCCCAGGTACGGCACGTCTTCCATGAACTTGCCCTTGGAGTCGACAAACCGGTCGTCGACGGCGATCACCTTGAGATCGTTAAGCTTGGCCTTGGCCATGATGGCCGGGCCGAGGGACACGTCTGGCGGGCAGATCACAAAGCCCTTGGCACCGTTGGCGGCGAGGCTGTCGATGGCCGAAAGGGTCTTCTCGCCGTCGGGCACGGCGATCTTGATCAATTCGAAGCCTTTATCTTTGGCTGCCTTCTCGGCGAACGCCCATTCGGTCTGGAACCAGGGCTCCTCGGCCTGCTTGACCAGGAAACCGATTTTTACCGGATCGGCCGCCAGCAAGTGGCTGCTGAGGCTGACCGCGGTCACCGCCAGGGCGGCGCGACACAGGGAACGGATCCCACGACGATGTTTCATAGCTGACTCCTTGTTTTTTTTATTGAAAGCCAAACGTCCAGGGATCTGCTCCACGTGGGTGGAAATGCCGCAGGCTGGTCGCTCAAATCGTGTTACTGCACAGCATAGGTCTAAATAGTCATATCGTATGATGATTGGATTACAGGCGAAGTTTCCTACCGCAATCCAAGAATGTTCAGTCGTGGTACATGACCGAACGTCCACCATCGATGGTGATGCATGAGGCATTGATAAACGGTGCTTCGTCACTGGCCAGGAACACGGCCGTCATCGCCACTTCGATCGGCTGCCCGATACGCCGTGGCGGGTGCAGATCCAGCGCGCGCTGGCGTTCGGCATGGGGATCGGCGAAGCCGTTCCAGTAATCGATGTTCAGTTGCGTCTCGATGTAGCCCGGCGCAATGGCATTCACGCGCACGCCCTTGGGCGCGTATTCGATGCCCAGGGCGCGGGTCAGCCCGAGTAGGCCATGCTTGGCGACGGGATACGGGAAACAGCCAGGAATGATGTGGGACGAATGGGTCGAGGCGATATTGATGATGCTGCCCACGCCCTGCTCGATCATTTGCGGCAATACCGCCTTGCAACCGTACCAGGCGCCATCCAGGTCGATGGCGAAGCAGCGGCGCCAGTCCTCTTCGGTCATTTCCAGCGGATCGCGGAACACATTGACGCCAGCGCAGTTCACCAGCACATCGATGCGACCGTGCAGTTCAACAGCCCGGCGGGCCATGGCGTGCAGATCCTGCTGGTTCGAAACGTCGACCTTCAGCGCCTGCACATCGGCGCCTTGTCCGCGCCAATGGGCGGCGACGGCTTCGACCTTTTCAGCCTGGATATCGCTGATCACCAGGCGCGCCTGTTGCGAAGCGAATGCAGCCACGATTGCTTCACCGATGCCTTGGGCCGCGCCGGTCAGCAACACGACCTTGTTTTTCAGTCGCTGCCCTTTGGGAGGCTCGGGCACGGGAGGCAAGCACAACACGTCAGCCATGAATCACGGCTCCCGCAGGCAGGCACGACAAAAACCGGACATCCATGGATGACCGGCCTGACAGAGCCTGAACGAGGAGTTGCTCGCGAACGCCGCCAGGGCGTCCGGGAAAAGATCGATGCATCGCTTCACCTGTTTTGTTTTTTTAGTGTGA
>NZ_JAOSHO010000394.1 GCF_025917275.1 Pseudomonas agronomica
ACATTTCGTACAGAGCCTAGGAAACAGAAGGTACCAACGGCGCCCTTATGAACCTAAGGGTTTACGGAGGGGGTGGGTATGGCGAATGTCTTACACGCGTTGGTTGCTATCTCTTCTATTGCACTTTGGATCCGAGGCGTATTCTGACCCCATCCACTGAAGCACAGGGAGTGCTCAGGATCAGGGATGATCGGCCTTGCAAGGAAAGCTATCGACAGGGAGTCGTAATGGTCTTGGAAAAACCCGCTTCGGCGGGTTTTTTTTCGTCTGCGAAAAAGTAATGTCTATTAGGTCGGGCGTTGGGCCATCGCCTGTCTGCAGCCCTGACGTTGTCTAGCTGCATGGCGCCGGAGTAGCAGGCGAGGCGCGCGGGGAGGGATTTCGAAGCTGCCTTGAGTTGGCCTAATCCTGTTTGCACACAGATCAGGCGCTACTGGCCTGTAATGCCATGGCGCGCAGGCGAGCGATGTCCTTGCTCGGCGAGGCGCCAAATAGACGGCTGTATTCACGACTGAACTGCGAAGGGCTTTCGTAGCCCATCTTGTAGCCTATTGAAGAAACGTCGCTGTTTTCGGCCAACAACAATCGTCTCGCCTCCTGCAGGCGTAGTTGTTTCTGGTATTGGAGCGGGCTCATGGCGGTGACGGCCTTGAAGCGGTGATGAAGCGCCGAGGGACTCAGATTGATCATCTGCGCCAGGCTGTCGATGCTCAACGGCTCGGCATAATGCGTATTGAGCCACTCGATGGCTCGGCTGATGCGGTGGGTCTGGGTGTCAGGAATAGCGATTTCATGCAACCGCCGGCCTTGAGCTCCCCGCAGCAGTCGATAGAAAATCTCCTGTTGGGCCAAGGGCGCTAGGGTGGCGATGTCGTCCGGGCTATCTAGCAGCCGCAGTAAACGCAACATTGCGTCGAGCAAGGGCTCGTCGATGCGGTCCAGGAACAATCCACGATCGGTACTTTCAGTGGGTACGCCGATGGGGCTGGCATCGGCAATCAGCCGACAGATCTGTGCCGGATCTATGTCCAGGCGTATGCACAAATACGGTTGCTCGGGACTGGCCTCGATCACTTGGCCGGCCAGGGGCAATGTCACCGAGACTACCAGGTAATTAAGCGGATCATAGACGTAGCGTTCCTCTGCCAATGTGACCTCTTTGCGCCCCTGGACAATGACACAGAGCCCCGGCTTATGCACAACGTGCAAGGCTTCGGTGGGTTGGTCGCTGCGGATCAGGTGCAAAGCCTCGATAGCCGTAGGATGAACGCCGTATTCCGGCGCGAAGCGCTTCATCAGGCTTGCCAGTTCGGCGCGACGCAGGTCTATGCGGTCGTCAGGCGTAATGGTGATGGACGTGGATACTGACATGCCGATCAATCCCCTGGCCAACTCAATGGATCGCGCTAGTAAAGCTGATTGCAGCCGCGACGACCAGAGCCTTTATCGTTACAGGATCGTGCAAATGCGCAGGAGGATCCGGCTAACCGAAGTGTCGGAGGAATTCCTAATCTGGACCTGTCAAAACGCTCCTATGAGGAGCCAACACACCCAGACGAGGGATCCATCATGTCCGATATTCAAAACAAAGTCGTGGTCATCACGGGCGCCAGCAGCGGGATTGGCGAGGCGGCGGCGCGGTTGCTGGCGGCTCGAGGGGCTTGTGTAGTACTCGGTGCCCGACGCGTGGACCGCTTGCAAACACTCGTGTACGAACTTGAGGTCGCCGGCTACCGGGCAGCCTGCAAAGCCGTGGACGTGACCCGTCGCGACGACGTTCAGAACCTGATCGATTTCGCCATCGAAAAGTTCGGCCGGCTCGATGTGATCATCAATAACGCCGGCGTCATGCCGCTTTCCAAGCTCGAGGCCCTGAAAATCGAGGAATGGGATCGCATGATCGACGTCAACATCCGCGGCGTACTCCACGGTATCGCCGCTGGCCTGCCGCTGATGCAACGCCAGCGCAGCGGCCAGTTCATCAACATTGCCTCCATCGGTGCCTACGCGGTCAGCCCGACGGCAGCGGTGTACTGCGCGACTAAGTATGCCGTGCGGGCAATTTCAGAAGGCCTGCGCCAGGAAGTCGGTGGGGATATTCGCGTGACGGTGATTTCCCCCGGTGTTACTGAGTCGGAACTGGCCGAGAGTATTTCCGACGAAGGTGGACGCGCCGAGATGCGCGAGTTCCGCAGGATTGCCATCCCCGCCGAGGCCATCGCCCGGGCCATTGCCTACGCCATTGAACAACCGGCGGACGTGGACGTCAGCGAACTGGTGGTGCGGCCGACGGCCAGCCCTTACTGAGGCGTGCTGGTCCGGCATCGTTTCAGCCAGGTAAAATACCTGCATACCTGGCTGAAGCTCTCCCGCTACACCTGTTCCAACCGTGCCGCGGCCCGTTGAGTGATTTGCGAGCGCACCCGGAGCGACTCCGCCGAACGCCGGTTGGCTTCTTCGATCACCTGTGCTGGTGCGGTGTCCGGGGACCCTGCGGCAAACGGCGGAGCGGGGGCGTATTCAAGCTGCAATTGGACGAGCTCGGCAGTGTCCCGGTCGAACAACTCTGCCGCCAGGGTCAGGGCAAAGTCGATGCCCGCCGTGATGCCGCCGCCGGTGAACAGGTTACCGTCGCGTACCACGCGGTCCTTGACCGGTGTTGCGCCCAGCGGTTGCAGCAAGCTATGGAAGGCCCAGTGCGTAGTGGCGCGCTTGCCACGCAACAACCCCGCCGCGCCGAGTACCAGAGAACCGGTGCACACCGAGGTGATGTACTTGGCGTGGGCTGCCTGGCGCTTGATAAAGGCCAAGGTCTGCTCGTCTTCCATCAGCGGACCGACGCCGCTGCCGCCGGGGACACAAATCACGTCGAGCTTCGGACAGTCCTCGAACGTGGTGGTCGGCAGCAAGACCAACCCGGTGCTGGCGGTAACGGGCGCCAAGTCTTTCCAGATCAGATGAACTTTCACATCCGGCAGCGAGGCCAGCACGTCATAAGGGCCGGTGAGGTCCAGCTGCTGGACTTGGGGGAATAACAGGAAACCGATCTGCAATGTCATGCCGCTTGCTCCTTTGGATAATTGCCCGAGGGGTGGACGGTTTCACTGTAGGCTCGTAGGATCTGGCGTATTCGCCAATAAGCCCACGAATCACGCCAATATGCCAAATACGCCTAAATCCATTCATGTGCTGGCCTTCGCCAACGTTCAGGTGCTGGACGTCACGGGGCCCTTGCAGGTATTCGCATCGGCCAACGATCTGGTCCGTGGACAAGGATTGCCGCCACCCTATGCGCCGACCGTGGTCGCTGTCGATGGCGGGGCGGTGATGTCGTCGGCGGGGTTGGCGCTGATGGCCGAGCCGCTCCCCGACGAAGACAGCGACACGTTGTTGATCGCCGGTGGTTGGGGGGTATACGAAGCCGCCAAGGATCCAGCCCTGGTGGCCTGGGTCAAACACCAAGGGATGCGCTCGCGAAGGGTCGCGTCGGTATGTACCGGGGCGTTCTTATTGGCGGCCAGTGGTTGGCTGGACGGGCGTCGGGTGGCGACTCACTGGACGCGTTGTGAACAACTGGCCCAGCAACACCCGCAACTGCAGGTTGAACCCAATCCGATTTTTATCAAGGACGGCCCGGTCTGGACGTCGGCGGGGGTTACGGCTGGGATTGACCTGGCGTTGGCACTGGTGGAAGAAGATTTGGGCCGGGCGATGGCCTTGGAGGTAGCCCGGCATTTGGTGGTCTTCCTCAAGCGTCCCGGAGGGCAATCGCAGTTCAGCGCCACTTTGGCGCTACAAAAGCAGGGCGGTCGTTTCGATAAACTGCATGCCTGGATCGCCGAGCACCTCACGCAAGACCTGGGCTTGTCGAGCCTGGCGGCGGAGGCGGGCATGAGCGAGCGCAGTTTCGTCCGTCATTACCGCGCCGAGACCGGCCAGACCCCGGCCCGCGCCGTGGAACTGATCCGCGTGGAGACCGCCCGCCGCCTGCTTGCCGACAGTGCGGTGCCGGTCAAGCGCGTTGCGCTGCAATGTGGCTTCGGCAGCGAAGAAACCCTGCGCCGCAGCTTCTTGCGAGCTGTGGGCGTGACGCCCCAGGCCTATCGGGAGCGCTTCAGCGCTCAAGCAAATCCAGTAACGCCTTGACCGTGGCCTCGGGGGCTTCCTGAGGGATGTTATGGCCGACGCCAGCCAGTACGCGGCGTTCATAAAAACCGCTGAAATGCCCTCCATCTTCATCATCTTCCGACGGTGGCCCCACACCGTCATCGCCGCCGCACAGGGAAATACTCGGCACGCTGATGACAGGTTGCTCCGTCAGTTTTTCCTCCATCCATTCGAGGGTCGGATCCCCCGGCGCGTACATGAAGCGATGGCGATAGGAATGGATCGCCACTTCGACAAAGTCCGGATTGTCGAATGACGGCGCGGTCAGCGGATACAGCTCGGCGCCGCGTTTCCAGGTTGGCGACCAGAGACGCCAGAGCAATTGGCACAGTTCACGCCGATTCTGCGTCAGGCCTTCAGCGCCCCGGGCGGTGTGGAAGTAATACTGGTACCACAAGCGATATTCATCTTCGGGACCCAGCGGTTGGGTCGAATGAGGAATGTCCTGCACGATATAGCCGTCGCCCGTGACCAGGCAGCGCACGCGATCGGGCCACAGGGCGGCGACGATGCAAGCGGCGCGACCGCCCCAGTCATAGCCGCACAGTGCAGTCTGGGGAATGTCGAGGGCGTCCATCAGGTCCAGCAGGTCCTGGG
>NZ_JAOSHO010000395.1 GCF_025917275.1 Pseudomonas agronomica
ATCTTTTGATCTTGATCTTTCGCTCTCGATTCTATGGGCAGGGGAAAGATCGCAGCCTCGCTTCGCTCGACAGCTCCTACAGACCTAGCGGGATAAGTCCCCTCGTCACAAAGGGAGTTGCGGCAATCCAGGGACAAATCCCCGCCTATACTTCTCTGCCAATCCCCCCGGGGGCCTGCACTTCCAACAATAAAAAGCAGAGGTGGAACATGGTCTGGCAACAAGTCTACGATCCCTTCGGTAATGCGGTGCTGTCGACGCTCCTGGCGGCGGTTCCGGTGGTGGTGATGCTGGCGTCCCTGGCGTTCTTTCATGTCAAGGCGCACCTGGCGGCGCTGTACGCCCTGGCCTCGGCGTTGCTCATCGCGATTTTTGCCTTCGGCATGCCGGCCAACATGGCCGGTTCGGCGGCGCTTTACGGCGCGGCCAACGGGCTGCTGCCCATCGGCTGGATCGTGCTCAACATCATCTTCCTGCACCGGCTGACCACCGAGAACGGTTCGTTCAAGGTCCTGCAGGATTCCCTGGCGCGCATCACCGATGACCGCCGCTTGCAGTTGCTGTTGATTGCCTTTTGTTTTGGCGCGTTTTTCGAGGGCGCGGCGGGCTTTGGCACGCCCGTCGCGGTGACCGGCGCGATCCTCATCGGGCTGGGCTTTTCGCCGCTGGCCGCCTCGGGCCTGGCGTTGATCGCCAACACCGCCCCGGTGGCGTTCGGCGCCCTGGGCACGCCGATCATCACCCTCGCCAAGGTCACCGGGCTGGATGAAATGGAGCTGTCGATGATGGTCGGTCGGCAATTGCCGTTTTTCTCGGTGATCGTGCCGTTCTGGCTGATCTGGGCGTTCGCCGGCTGGCGCAAGATGCTGGAGATCTGGCCGGCGATCCTGGTGGCCGGCGTCAGCTTCGCCATCCCGCAGTTCCTGGTGTCGAACTTCCACGGGCCGATGCTGGTGGACGTGATCGCCGCGCTGATCTCCATGGCGTGCCTCACCGGGTTCATCAAGGTCTGGAAACCGGCCACGGTGCATACCTCTGCGGCGCTGTCGGGTCGGCACGATGATTCGAAGATCGACGCCAGCGAAGCACAGGCGCCGGTCGCCAGCGCCGCGTTTTCCAATGATGCCCGTCCCGCCGTGCTGCGCGCTTGGATGCCGTGGATCATCCTCACAGTGTTCGTGTTTGCCTGGGGCACCCAGGGCTTCAAGAACCTGTTCGACACCCGCCCGGCCATCGACCCGCAGACCCAATCGGCCAAGCTCGACCCACAGGGCAAGCCGATGCGCGAAGCCAATCCGATCTTCTCGCCCCTGCTGACCTTCGGCACCATCCACCAGCAGATCGAAAAGGTCCCGCCCGTGGTGCCCCAGCCAAAAACCGAGGAAGCGGTCTACAAGTTCAACTGGTTCACCGCCACCGGCAGCGGCATCTTCCTGGCGGCCGTTCTCGGCGGCTTGCTGATGGGCTATTCGATCCCGCAATTGCTGCGCCAATACCTGCGAACGCTCTGGGTGGTGCGCTATTCGCTGATCACCATCGTAGCGATGTTGGCGTTGGGTTTCCTGACGCGTTATTCGGGCCTGGACGCGACCATGGGCCTGGCGTTCGCCGCGACGGGCATCTTCTACCCGATGTTCGGCACGCTGCTGGGCTGGCTCGGCGTGGCGCTGACCGGTTCGGACACGGCTTCCAACGTGCTGTTTGGCGGCTTGCAGCGGGTCACGGCGGAGCAATTGGGCATCAGCCCGGTGTTGATGGCTGCCGCGAACAGTTCAGGCGGGGTGATGGGCAAGATGGTCGACGCCCAGTCGATCGTGGTCGCCTCGACCGCGACCCGCTGGTACGGCCACGAAGGGGAAATCCTGCGCTACGTGTTTTTCCACTCGGTGGTGTTGGCGATCCTGGTGGGCGGGCTGGTGACGTTGCAGGCGTATGTGGCGCCGTTCAGTCACATGGTGGTGGGAGGACGTTGATTGAGTGCGTTCTGTAGGAGCTGCCGAAGGCTCGGGCCGCGTTCGGACGATCTTTTGATCTTTCGCTTGGGCCCCAGTGGCTGGGGAAAAAGATCGCAGCCTCGCTTCGCTCGGCAGCTCCTACGACGTCCCCGTCAGACGGGGACAAGCTGGTTTTTACTGAACGTTCTTCAGCTTGACCACATCACCGGACACCGAGGTGGTGTAGCCGGTCAGGACCCAGGCCCAGAACCAGTTTTCCTGGACTTGGGTGTTGATCATGGCGTCGCCGCCCTTGGCCTGGATCGCCGCGGTCTGGGCACGGACGAAACGGTTGTTCTGGCGGATCGGGATCACGCCCAACAGCAGCAGGCCGGTGGCCTTGGCTTCGCTGTGACCGACGACGGTGTATTGGCTGCTGTCGTATTGCTGGGTCTTCATCGGGGTGCCGGTGCAACCCGCCAGGACCAGGCCGAACAGTGCGCAGGCGACAACTTTGCTGATGTGGTTCATTTGAGGCTCCATGGGTAAACGCCCGGGATCCATCTCTCGGGCGGCGCGTACTCTAACCGATCAGCAATAAAATGACACAACATCCTCCGCCCATTTCAGGGCTCGAAAGGCCCATGACAGAGCCATTCGTCAGGTGCGCCTCCAGCGAAACAGACTCGCGTCGATAGCATGAAAACTGCGCCACGGAAGGCAGTTTCTTGTCTTGACGACCGCCAGGTAACGGCCGGTCCCGTTGGAGGGTTTCATCATGATTGACGTGACAACCTGGAGCGTTACCCTGCCGGTGCAAACGCCCGCGCAGGTCGTGGCGACCAAAGCCATGCCGAGTTTGAAAAATATCTATTTCGACAATAACGGCCAGCGGATCATCTTCTGGGCACCCGTCACCGGTTCTCATACCGGTAACAGCAAATTCCCGCGTTCCGAACTGCGGGAAACCAGCAAGGACGGGAAGCATCGCAACTGGCGCTACAACAGCGGCACCAACGCCCTCAAGGGCGAACTGTCGGTCAACCAGGTGCCGTCGGAAGGCCGTGTGGTGGTGGCGCAGATTCACGCCAAGGATGCGCCAACGCCGTTGTTGAAACTGGTCTATCGCTACGAAAAAGGCACTGGCAACATCGACGTGGAATACCGGGTCAAGCCCAACGACAAAAAGAGCCCGGTGATCTACACCGTGCCCAAGGTGCCGTTGAACAAATCCTTCTACTACACGTTGCAAATGGACAAGCAAGGCCAGCTCACGATGCTGATCGGCAACAGCGGCAAGCAGGTGAAGCTGGACAAGTCCTGGTACGGCTACGACTTCTATTTCAAGGCCGGCGTCTACACGCTGGACAACAAGGGTTATTCCAACGAAGGCGGGAAAGTGACCTACACCAAGCTGAGCGCCAGTCACAAGTGACTGACGCTCTTCCCACGCTTACGCCTCGGACGGTGCCACGACCGCTTGACGACCACTGAACGTCAACAGGAAACACACGAACACCGCCAGCGCAAAACCGGCCGGGAACAGCCAGATGCTTTTCCAATCATGGCCGCCTTCCACCACGAAATGATCGGTCACCTGCCCCGCCACCCAGAAACCGATCAACATCCCCACCCCATAAGTCGCCAGGGTGATCAAGCCCTGGGCTGAGCTGCGCAGGTGTTTCGGCGCCTTGGCGTCGGTGTAGATCTGCCCCGAGACAAAAAAGAAGTCGTAGCAGATGCCGTGCAGGGCGATGCCGGTGAACAGCATGAACGCCAGGCCGGCGTTGTCGCCATAGGCGAACAACACGTAGCGCAACGCCCACGCCAACATCCCCACCAATAACGCCAACTTGATGCCGAAACGCTGGATGAACAGCGGCAACAGCAGCATGAACAGCACCTCGGAAACTTGCCCGATGGCCATTTTCGCGGTCGGGTTGGTCATGCCGGTCTCGGCCAGGAACGGGTTGGCGTTCTGGTAATAAAACGCCAAGGGGATGCAGATCAGGATCGAGGCGATGAAGAACACCAGGTAGCTGCGATCCTTGAGCAGCCCCAACGCATCGACCCCCAGGGACTGCTTGATGCCGCCGGCACTCGCCTGTTCCTTGAGCGGTGCCGTGCCAGGCAGCGTGAAGCTGTAGAGCCCGAGAACCAGCGAGGCGATGGCCGCCATCAGGAAGGTATTGCGCAGGCCGCCCGCCGAGATCGCCTCGCGCGAATCCCAAGCGAACACAAAGCTGATCACTACGCCGGCCACGATCCAACCGACAGTGCCCCACACGCGGATGCGCGAGAATTCCAGCGCCGGGTCGCGCATTTGCCGGAAGGCCACGGAATTGACCAGGGCCAGCGTCGGCATGTAGATCACCATGTAGGCCAGCACGAAGGGGTAGAACGCGCCGAAATCCACCGCCGAATACAGCTGATACAGCAACACCGCGCCCACCAGGTGCAACACCGCCAGGATGCGCTCGGCGTTGAAGTAGCGGTCGGCGACCAGGCCGATCACGAACGGCGCGATGATCGCCCCCCAGGACTGGGTGGCGAAGGCCATGCCGACCTGCCCGCCACTGGCTTGCAGCGTGCTGGACAGGAACGTGCCCAGGGTGACGAACCAGCCACCCCAGATAAAGAATTGCAGGAACATCATCACGCTGAGGCGTGCATTCATCGTGGTCATGACTGTCACCGTCTTGTTGTTCTTGTTGAAACAAAGTCGTGCGCTGTTATTGCCGCCTGCTTTTGTGGACTGCTTTTGTAGACTGCTTTTGTGGCGAGGGAGCTTGC
>NZ_JAOSHO010000396.1 GCF_025917275.1 Pseudomonas agronomica
CGAGCGAAGCGAGGCTGCGATCTGTTCATTTTTTCGCCGCGAACAACGCATCGAGCTTTTGCTCGAAGGTGTGGTAGTCGATGCGATCGTAAAGCTCCATGCGGGTCTGCATGGTGTCGATGACATTCTGTTGCGTGCCGTCGCGACGGATCGCGGTGTAGACGTTCTCGGCCGCCTTGTTCATGGCCCGGAACGCCGACAGCGGGTACAGCACCAGGGACACGTCGGCCCCGGCGAGTTGTTCGGTGGTGTACAGCGGGGTCGCGCCGAATTCGGTGATGTTGGCCAGGATCGGCGCTTTCACGCGACTGGCGAACAGTTTGTACATCTCGAGCTCGGTGATGGCCTCGGGGAAAATCATGTCGGCACCGGCCTCGATACATGCGGCGGCGCGGTCAAGCGCCGATTCCAAACCTTCAACGGCCAGGGCATCGGTGCGCGCCATGATCACGAAACTGTCATCGGTGCGAGCATCGACGGCGGCCTTGATGCGGTCGACCATTTCCTGCTGCGAGACGATTTCCTTGTTCGGGCGGTGGCCGCAACGCTTGGCGCCGACCTGGTCTTCAATATGAATCGCCGCCGCGCCGAACTTGATCATCGACTTGACCGTGCGCGCCACGTTGAAGGCCGAGGAACCGAAACCGGTGTCCACGTCCACCAGCAGCGGCAGGTCGCAGACATCGGTGATGCGGCGCACATCGGTCAGCACGTCATCCAGGCCGGTGATGCCCAGGTCCGGCACGCCGAGGGAACCGGCCGCGACGCCGCCACCCGACAGGTAGATCGCCTTGAAACCGGCGCGCTTGGCCAGGAGCGCGTGGTTGGCGTTGATGGCGCCGACCACTTGCAGCGGATGCTCGGTGGCGACCGCGTCGCGGAAACGCTGGCCTGGCGTGCTCTTGCTGGAACTCATGACTCACCTCGTTCAGTGGCGGCGCTGTCCTGGAAATGACGCGCGATGTTGCGTTTGGAGGCGCCGATGTGCCGGCGCATCAGTAATTCAGCCAGTTCGCCGTCACGGTCGGCGATGGCGTCGAGAATCCGGTGGTGTTCGGCAAAGGCCTGGCGCGGACGGTTGGGCGTGGTGGAAAACTGGATACGGTACATGCGCACCAACTGGTATAGCTCGCCGCAAAGCATTTGCGTCAGGGTGCGGTTGCCGCTGCCCTGGATGATCCGGTAATGGAAGTCGAAATCGCCTTCCTGCTGGTAATAGCCGACACCGGCCTGGAACGCCGCATCGCGTTCATGGGTTTCGAGGACATGGCGCAGTTCGTCGATTTCCTCGATCGTCATGCGCTCGGCCGCCAAACGGCACGCCATGCCCTCCAGGGACTCACGTATCTCGTAGAGTTCCAGCAGTTCGGCGTGACTGAGCGAAACCACCCGAGCGCCGACGTGGGGCACGCGCACCAGCAGGCGCTGGCCTTCCAGGCGATGGATCGCCTCGCGTAGCGGCCCGCGGCTGATGCCGTAGGTACGCGCCAGCTCGGGCTCCGAGATCTTGCTGCCCGGGGCGATCTCGCCTTTGACGATGGCGGCCTGGATACGCCGGAAGACGTTCTCGGACAGCGTCTCCGAATCGTCTTGAGCCATCAGCGGTGTTTCGAGCTGATCGAGCATATTGTCGACACCTTGAAATTCAATATGGCAAAAACTAACCAACAACACCCTCTGCGTCAAAAGAAAAATCAACATTGTCGACAATCGTCTAATAACGTCCTGTGCCATAACCGGGCGAATGGCGCCGTTCAGCGTCCGGGCAACGGTGGCGTCAGAAAACCACCGTGCTAGAATGCCGCGCGATTTGCCGCTCTCCTTTTATAGGGAAGGCTGCCCAGGGAGCTTGTGCAGCAATGCCAGGGCCTGAACCGATAAACGGAACGCTGCGCACCAGGATCTATGACACTCAAGCCCTTTTCTGCCGCTCTGTATTTCATGTGCCTGCCGGGGCTTGCCGTGGCGGGCGAAAAAACCGTGTACGGCCTCAACGAATACGCCGCGCTGCAGGGCATCGACCTGGAAGTCGCCGCCAAGCTCGACACCGGCGCCAAGACCGCCTCCCTCAGTGCCCGTGACATCAAGCGCTTCAAGCGCAATGGCGAATCCTGGGTGCGTTTCTACCTGGCCATCGACGCCGCCCATTCGCACCCCATCGAACGCCCGCTGGCCCGTGTCAGCAAGATCAAGCGCCGCGCCGGTGACTACGATCCGGAAGAAGGCAAGAAATACACGGCCCGGCCGGTCATCGAACTGGACATCTGCATGGGCTCTGCCCTGCGCAGCATCGAAGTGAACCTGACCGACCGCAGCGCCTTCCAATACCCGTTGCTGATCGGCTCCGAAGCGCTCAAGCGTTTCGATGCGCTGGTCGACCCCAGTCTCAAATACGCTGCCGGCAAACCCGCCTGCGCCAATGCCGCTCATACCGCAGAGTAATTCCAATGCGCTCCCTTACCCTCCATCTGAAAATGCTGATCGCCATCCTGGTGGTGCTGGGCCTGTCGGTAACGGCCTATCAGATTTTCGTGCTCGGCATCCCGGTCACCGAAGACGCCACCGACGATTTGTGGAACATCGACGCCAAGGTCGAGTTCGTGCCCAACGCCAAGGATCCGGTGAAGATCCAGATGTTCGTGCCGCCGTTGAGCCGCGACTATGTGAGCCTCAACGAGAGTTTCATTTCCAACAACTACGGCGTGGCGGTGAACCGGGTCGACGGCAATCGCAAGGTGACGTGGTCGGCCCGTCGCGCCAAGGGCAACCAGACCCTTTATTACCGGCTGGTGCTGACCAAGCGCTACAGCGCCGAGAAAACCAAGGTCAAGGGCCCGACGTTCCGCGACAGCATCGCCGTCGAAGGCCCCGAGAAACTTGCCGCCGAAGCCCTGCTCGCACCGATCCGCCAACACTCCGCCGATGTCGAGACGTTCATCAGCGAAGCGATCAAGCGGGTCAACAATCTCAACGACGACAACGTCAAGCTGTTGCTGGCCGGTGATCCGTCTTCAAGCAACAAGGCGCGGATCGTCGAGCTGGTGCTGTCCATCGCCCACGTGCCGGTGGAAAAAGTCCACACCATCCGCCTGGTCGCCGACCAGCCGCAGATGCCCGAGCTGTGGCTGCGCAGTTTCAACGGCACCGACTGGCTGTATTTCAACCCGGACACCGGCGAGCAGGGCCTGCCTACCGACCGCCTGTTGTGGTGGACCGGCGATGAAAACCTGATCACCGTCGATGGCGGCAAGAAAGCCACCGTCACCTTCAGCATGAACAACAGCGAAATGAACGCGATTCGCCTGGCCAAGCTGACGGACGAGAACACCGACGCCAACTTCCTCGAATATTCGCTCTACGGCCTGCCGCTGCAAACCCAGCAGACCTTCATGATCATGGTGATGATCCCGATCGGCGTGCTGGTGATCCTGGTGCTGCGCAACCTGATCGGGCTACAGACCCTCGGTACGTTCACCCCGGTACTGATCGCCCTGGCCTTCCGCGAGACCCAACTGGGCTTCGGCATTATCCTGTTCACGGTCATTACCGCGCTGGGCCTGTCGCTGCGTTCCTACCTGGAACACCTCAAGCTGCAGATGCTGCCGAGGCTCTCCGTGGTGCTGACCTTCGTGGTGGTGCTGATTGCCGCCATCAGCCTGTTCAGCCATAAGCTGGGCCTGGAGCGCGGCTTGTCGGTGGCGCTGTTCCCGATGGTGATCCTGACCATGACCATCGAACGCCTGTCCATCACCTGGGAAGAACGCGGCGGCGGCCATGCGATGAAAGTCGCCATCGGCACCTTGTTCGCCGCATCCCTGGCGCATCTGATCATGAGCGTGCCGGAGCTGGTGTACTTCGTGTTCACTTTCCCGGCGATCCTGCTGATCCTGGTGGGCTTCATGCTGGCCATGGGTCGTTATCGCGGCTACCGCCTGACCGAGCTGGTTCGGTTCAAGGCCTTCCTCAAGGCTGACTCCTGATGTTCGGCTTCTGGAAGACCTGGAAGGCCCTCGAGGCCCGGGGCATCATGGGCATCAACCGGCGTAATGCCGACTATGTGCTCAAGTACAACAAGCGCAGCCTGTACCCCATCGTGGATGACAAGATCATCACCAAGGAACGGGCCATCGCCGCCGGCATTCATGTGCCGGAACTGTACGGGGTGATCTCCACCGAGAAGGAAATCGACAAGCTCGACGAGATCATCGGCGGGCGTACCGACTTCGTGATCAAGCCGGCCCAGGGTGCCGGCGGCGACGGCATCATTGTCATCGCCGACCGCTTCGAAGGCCGCTATCGGACGGTGTCGGGCAAGATCATCAGCCACGAGGAAATCGAGCACCACGTCTCCAGCATCCTCACCGGCCTGTATTCCTTGGGCGGGCACCGTGACCGGGCGCTGATCGAGTACCGGGTGACGCCGGACCAGATCTTCAAGAGCATCAGCTACGAAGGTGTGCCGGACATCCGCATCATCGTGCTGATGGGTTATCCGGTGATGGCCATGCTGCGCTTGCCAACCCGTCAGTCTGGCGGCAAGGCCAACCTGCACCAGGGCGCCATCGGCGTGGGCGTCGACCTCGCCACGGGCCTGACCCTGCGCGGCACCTGGCTGAACAACATCATCACCAAGCACCCCGACACCACCAATGCGGTGGACGGTGTGCAACTTCCCTATTGGGACGGTTTCATGAAGCTGGCCGCCGGTTGCTATGAATTGTGCGGG
>NZ_JAOSHO010000397.1 GCF_025917275.1 Pseudomonas agronomica
AGCGGGAGCAAGCTCGGTGGGTGAATAAATATCGGCGTTCAATATAGGAAACGTCTGAACGTTACCGGTGTTTCGAAATGTGTAACGAAAGGCGCCACAACGGGGCGATGTGAAACGCCAAGCCCCGTTGCAGGGCGTTTTCAAGCGTTTCGAAAAACAAGCCGACACGCTGTGCTTGCCGGATTAGAAGGGTTTGCGAATAATGGGCCCGCTATTTGCAGCGGTGATGGGTTCCCTTTCTTTTGCTCTTGCATGAATTTGCGGGGCTGTCAATGTGCTCGAACAGCTTTCTCGGTGCTTCTGTAATTTGTTGTCGCATTGAAGAAATATCGACTTCGGGCCTGTCGTTAGAATGCCGATCACTCGCTCGTCGTGGCATGCGTTGAAAAACGCATGCCATCGGATGCAGCACCCAAGTTCGTTTACCCATTCGCATATTGGGCTGTTGCTCACTCTGCCGTTTTGCCCTTTACCGATGGAGTCCCAAGATGAAGAAACTTGTGCTGCTTGGCGCCCTGGCACTGTCCGTGCTGTCCCTGCCGACCTTCGCTGATGAGAAACCCCTGAAGATCGGTATCGAAGCGGCTTACCCGCCGTTCGCCTCCAAGGCTCCGGACGGCAGCATCGTCGGTTTCGACTACGACATCGGCAATGCGCTGTGCGAAGAGATGAAGGTCAAGTGCGTTTGGGTCGAGCAGGAATTCGACGGCCTGATCCCGGCGCTGAAGGTGCGCAAGATCGACGCGATTCTGTCGTCCATGTCGATCACCGAAGATCGCAAGAAGTCCGTGGACTTCACCAACAAGTACTACAACACCCCGGCCCGTTTGGTGATGAAAGCCGGCACCCAGGTCAGCGACAGCCTGGCCGAGCTCAAGGGCAAGAACATCGGCGTGCAGCGTGGCTCGATCCATGAGCGTTTCGCCCGTGAAGTGCTGGCGCCGCTGGGTGCCGAGATCAAGCCGTACGGTTCGCAGAACGAAATCTACCTGGACGTCTCCGCCGGTCGTCTCGATGGCACCGTGGCAGACGCTACGCTGTTGGATGACGGTTTCCTGAAGACCGACGCGGGCAAGGGCTTTGCGTTCGTCGGCCCGGCCTTCACTGACGTCAAGTACTTTGGCGACGGCGTCGGGATCGCGGTTCGCAAGGGCGATGCGCTGAAAGACAAGATCAATACTGCAATTGCCGCTATTCGCGAGAACGGCAAGTACAAGCAAATCCAGGACAAATACTTCGCCTTCGATATCTACGGCAAGTAATCCCGTCCCGCCACTCGTGCGAAATGGCGCAAGCAACAGGATCTCTGCGGTTTGCGCCATTTTTTCATCCCACTTTCGAGGACCTGAATCATGTTGAAAGGCTACGGGGCTGTCATCCTCGATGGCGCATGGTTGACGCTTCAGCTCGCCTTGTCGTCCATGGCCCTGGCCATCGTCCTGGGGCTGATCGGTGTCGCCTTGCGCCTCTCGCCGGTGCGTTGGCTGGCGTGGCTGGGCGACCTGTATTCAACGGTCATCCGCGGCATTCCCGACCTGGTGCTGATCCTGCTGATTTTCTACGGCGGCCAGGACCTGCTCAACCGCGTCGCGCCAATGCTTGGCTATGACGACTACATCGACCTGAACCCGCTGGCGGCCGGTATCGGCACCCTGGGCTTTATCTTCGGTGCGTACCTGTCGGAAACCTTTCGCGGTGCGTTCATGGCAATCCCCAAGGGCCAGGCCGAGGCAGGCATGGCGTATGGCATGAACGGTTTCCAGGTGTTCTTCCGGGTACTGGTGCCGCAGATGATTCGCCTGGCGATCCCGGGCTTCACCAACAACTGGCTGGTGCTGACCAAGGCCACCGCGCTGATTTCGGTGGTGGGCCTGCAAGACATGATGTTCAAGGCCAAGCAGGCGGCAGATGCCACTCGCGAACCTTTCACGTTCTTCCTCGCGGTGGCGGCGATGTACCTGGTGATCACCAGCGTCTCGTTGCTGGCATTGCGTCACCTTGAGAAGCGCTACTCGGTAGGCGTAAGGGCGGCTGATCTATGATCTTCGACTACAACGTCATCTATGAAGCCTTGCCGCTGTACTTCAGCGGTTTGCTGACCACCCTGAAGCTGTTGGCCCTGTCGCTGTTCTTCGGCCTGTTGGCGGCGCTGCCCCTGGGGCTGATGCGGGTGTCCAAGCAGCCGGTCGTCAACATGACGGCCTGGCTCTACACCTACGTGATCCGCGGCACGCCGATGCTGGTGCAGCTGTTCCTGATCTACTACGGGCTTGCGCAGTTCGCCATCGTGCGCGAGAGCTTCCTCTGGCCATGGCTGTCCAGCGCAACGTTCTGCGCCTGCCTGGCGTTCGCCATCAACACCAGCGCCTACACCGCTGAAATCATCGCCGGCAGCCTGCGGGCCACGCCCAATGGCGAGATCGAGGCGGCCAAGGCCATGGGCATGTCGCGCTACAAGCTGTATCGCCGGATCCTGTTGCCGTCGGCCCTGCGCCGGGCACTGCCGCAGTACAGCAACGAAGTGATCATGATGTTGCAGACCACCAGTCTCGCGTCCATCGTGACCCTGATCGACATTACCGGTGCCGCGCGCACGGTGAACGCGCAGTATTACTTGCCGTTCGAGGCCTACATCACCGCCGGTGTGTTCTACCTGTGCCTGACCTTCATCCTGGTGCGCCTGTTCAAGCTGGCCGAGCGCCGCTGGCTGGGTTACCTGGCGCCGCGCAAGCACTGATAACGCATCGATCCGATCGACTGCTCAACGACTGACGTTTTGTGAGAACCGACCGCATGTACAAGCTTGAAGTCCAAGACCTGCATAAACGCTATGGCAGTCACGAAGTGCTCAAGGGCGTGTCCCTGAAAGCCGCAGCTGGCGATGTGATCAGCATCATCGGCTCCAGTGGCTCCGGCAAGAGTACTTTCCTGCGTTGCATCAACCTGCTTGAGCAACCCCACGCTGGCAAGATCCTGCTCAACAACGAAGAGTTGAAACTGGTCGCCGGCAAGGACGGTGCGATGAAGGCTTCGGACCCCAAGCAACTGCAGCGCATGCGTTCGCGGTTGTCGATGGTGTTCCAGCATTTCAACCTGTGGTCCCACATGACTGCGCTGGAAAACATCATCGAAGCGCCGGTCCATGTGCTGGGCGTGCCCAAGGCCGAAGCCCGCGAGAAGGCCGAGCACTACCTTAACAAGGTCGGCGTGGCCCATCGCAAGGATGCCTACCCAGGCCACATGTCCGGCGGCGAGCAGCAACGCGTGGCGATCGCCCGTGCGCTGGCAATGGAACCTGAGGTGATGCTGTTCGATGAGCCGACCTCGGCGCTGGACCCGGAGCTGGTGGGCGACGTGCTCAAGGTGATGCAGGCCCTGGCCCTGGAAGGTCGGACCATGGTGGTGGTGACCCACGAAATGGGCTTTGCCCGTGAAGTGTCGAACCAGTTGGTGTTCCTGCACAAAGGCATCGTCGAAGAAAGTGGCAACCCGCGCGAAGTGCTGGTCAATCCACAATCGGAGCGCCTGCAGCAATTCCTGTCGGGCAGCCTCAAGTAATCGCTCCCGTTACGCACCTGATTTGGGTCATGCTGCGCACCGCGCGCCAGATGGTCTAATTTGGTTGCAGCCGCTTTTGGCTTTAACACTGTTTTCGCTTCGGATTGCCCGCCATGACTGCCCATCGAATAGGTTTCCTGATTTGGCCCAGCACTAAAGCCTTGACGCTGGCGCTGGCCGAGGAGGCCTTGCGTGTCGCTCAGCGAGTGCATCCGGACGTGGTCTACGAGCTGTCGTTCCTGCAAGCCGAGCCACCCGCCGAGGGAGCTTGGCAATTGCCCGGTGAATCCTGGGTCGGCAAGCTCGAGGGGCTGCAGAAGCTGTTCCTGCTGGCCGACGAGCCGCCGACCACGTTGGCCTCGCCGCTGAGCAGCGCGCTCAAACAGTTGGTGCGGGCGGGTTGCGTCATTGGTGGTTTGTCCGCCGGTGTCTATCCCTTGGCGCAGTTGGGTCTGCTCGATGGCTATCGCGCTGCAGTGCACTGGCGCTGGCAGGATGATTTCTCCGAGCGCTTCCCCAAGGTCATCGCCACCAGCCATCTGTTTGACTGGGACCGCGATCGCCTGAGTGCCTGCGGCGGCATGTCGGTGTTGGACTTGTTGTTGGCGGTGCTGGCCCGTGACCACGGCGCCGAATTGGCCGGCGCGGTGTCGGAAGAACTGGTGGTCGAGCGCATTCGCGAAGGTGGCGAGCGCCAGCGCATTCCGTTGCAGAACCGCTTGGGTTCCAGTCATCCGAAGCTCACCCAGGCCGTGCTGCTGATGGAAGCCAACATCGAGGAACCGCTGACCACCGACGAAATCGCCCAGCATGTGTGCGTGTCCCGCCGGCAACTGGAGCGGATCTTCAAGCAGTACCTCAACCGCGTACCGAGCCAGTATTACCTGGAACTGCGCCTGAACAAGGCCCGGCAGATGCTGATGCAGACCAGCAAGTCCATCATCCAGATCGGCCTGTCCTGCGGTTTCTCTTCCGGCCCTCATTTTTCCAGCGCCTATCGCAACTTCTTTGGTGCGACACCGCGAGAAGATCGCAACCAGCGGCGCAGCAGCAGCCCGTTCGAATTGTCCTCGGTGCCGTCCGAACGCGGCTAAGCGGCAAGACTGCGGATAGGGCGGTCAATACATAAAATTGTGGGAGCGAGCTTGCTCGCGAT
>NZ_JAOSHO010000398.1 GCF_025917275.1 Pseudomonas agronomica
AGCGGGAGCAAGCTCCCTCGCCACAGGTTCGGCGTACTGCCTGGAATGCACCAGCCTAGATCAACCCCTTCTCATCATCATCGATCAACCGGCTCAACCCGCCCAGCGCTTCACGGGCCTGGTTGCGGTCCATCAGCTTCGCCTGGGCCGCGGGTGGCAGGTCGGTGACGCGGATGACGCCTTTGCTGGTCAGCACCTGGATCAAGTCGTCGAGTACCCGGATCATCTCCAGGTCGCTTTGCTTGAGCTGCTTGAGGCTGTTTTCTACTGCCTGGTTGGCGAACCAATCCTGGATTTCATGGTTGTCGGCCGGCAAGGTCTCGGTGGCCTCGGCGTAACCGGTGGCTTCGACGCGCACCAGCAGGCCTTGTGCATCGCGTTGCACATAAAACATCGGGCATCCCTCATGTATGAAGCGGCGTCATGCTGGGCAGCATAGGCCAACCGGGGGGGCGTTTGAACACTTATCCGTGGCGAGGGAGCTTGCTCCCGCTGGGGCGCGAAGCGGCCCTGTTTTTAGGGCTGCCGAGCAGCCCAGCGGGAGCAAGCTCCCTCGCCACAGGATCTGTGTCAGCGTCAGCTGTTGTTGTGATCGATCTTGATGGTCGGATCACTGCCGGCAATGAGCGAGTTCAGGTTGATGTTCGACCAGTTGTTGCCTTCCAGCTTGATCGTCACGTCCGGCGCCGCTGCGCTGTTGGCCGTGTTGAACTGGCCGGTGGTGCTGACTTGCAAGGAGGAAACGCCATCGACCGTAGTGATTTTCAGGAAGTGGTCGATGGTGCTGCCGGTTTCGCCCTGCAGCAGGTCCCGCAGGTCGATCCGGTCACCGTCGCCGGCCTTGAAGTCCTTGATCACGTCAGTGCCGGTGTCGCCGGATTTCCAGACGAAGGTATCGCCCCCCAGGCCACCGATCAGGGTGTCGTTGCCCTTGCCGCCGATCAGGGTATCGGCACCGCTGCCACCGAGCAGGATGTCATTGCCTTTGCCACCGTCCAGCAGGTCGTTGCCGCCCTGGCCGAAGATGATGTCGTTACCGGCGCCGCCCAGCAGGGTGTCGTTGCCATCATGCGCGCCAGACACGTCGAACGCGGTGTAGTGCTCGGTGATGTACTGGTGCACGTTGCTGGCGGTGACCTTACTGACGTCGACGCCGCTTTGCTGGGCCACGAACGACTGGATCGCCTGGTAACCCTCGCCGGTCACGCCGTTGAAGCTCACCAGGTCGCCGAACAGAATGTCATTGCCGTCGCCGCCATTGACCGTGTCGGCACCTGGCAACGTCGCTTCGGTGTGACCGAGGATCGAGTTGGCCAGGTCCTTGGGGTCGATGTTGGTTTGCGGCTTGCCATCGGAGTCGTACGGCTTGAGGTCGTCCAGGGTCACGCCGTTGTTCAGGCCGATGGCCTCGACGTTACTCAGGCCTTTGAGCAGCGTGAAGCTGGCCGTCGAGCTGGCTGCTGCCGAGGCGTCGCCCCATCCGCCGCCGTCCTGGTTGGAGAACTCGAACGTGCCGTTGCCCTCGGCATGCACCGTGCCGACGAAATTTTCATTCCAATTCTTGCCGTTCTTGATCGACAGGTACATGTCACCATTTTCTTCGATGGTGAATTTGTGTGTGCTGTCGATCGTCTGGGTGTAGTACTTGCCAACGCTGTAGTTGGCCGCGCTCAGGACGTCGTCGAGCTTGACGGTGCCGTACAGCGTCGGGTTCGTCTGTTCGCCAGACTGGTAAATGGTTGGCTGACCGTCGGTGATGAAGTACGTCAGGTTCTTCGCACCGGTGTTACTCAGGGCCTGGGTGCTGTTGAAGAAGTTTGCGGTGGTCTTGAACACGTCTTCATAGTTGGTATTGCCGCCGGACACCATCGAGTCGAGCACGTTCTTGAGCAGTGTCAGCGCGTTCGGGTCGTTGAGGTTGACCGCAACGTTCTTGTTGACCTGGTTATCGAAGTCCGCCAGGAAGATGTTCACCGTCCCGGAGTTGCTGCCCAGGCTCTGCTTGAGCGTGTTGAACACCTGGGTCAGCGAGTTCTTCGCGGCGGTAACGGACGACGAACTCATGCTTCCGGAGCTGTCGACCATGAAGGCGATGTTGTAGTTGACGCCCGGCACCACGGTCAGGCCGCCGATGTCGGCGACCACGATGTCGTTGCCGTCGGTACCGGTAACATTGTCGCTGCCGGAGGTGGCGGTGACGGCGTTATAGGTCGCCGGGTAGACGGTGACCGGGATGTGCGCTGTCGTCACTGCCGACCCGCCGAGGGATTCGGTGGAGGTCGAGGTCACGGTCAGGTTGATCTGGCCGTTGTAATAGGTCGGTGGCGTCAGGTTGAGACTGCCCAGGTTCCAGCCAGTCACCGAGGCCTCGCCGTTGGCACCCACGATCGCGGTGTGGCCGGCGCCGTCGCTCAGCACGCTGCCTTCCGGCATGCCGCCGATCTTCACGCTCAGGCTTTCGGAGCCGTCGGTGTCGGTCAGGGCGGTAGTGATCTTCGACAGGTTCACGCTGCCGCCTTCGCCACCTTCGTTGAGCTTGAAGCCGTCGTAGTAGCCTTCGCCGTTGGTACCGTGCAGGTCGGAAACGCTGACCCCGGCGTTCGTCAGGTCGGTGACGCCGGTGTAGAGCGGTACGCCGGCGGTGCTCAGGTCTACCGGCGTGCTGCCGTTGACCGACAGGTTCACGTCGTAGCTGCCCGGGCCGGTCTGGTTGTGGTGGTAGATGTCCAGGGTGTAGTAGCCGCTGCTGGTCGGGGTGAACGAACCATTGAGCTTGCCACCCGCGCCCCAGGTGATACCCGCCACGTCTTTGCCGCCGATAGTCACCAACAGGCTGTCATCACCGGTACCGCTGAAGGTGTAAGTCTTGCCGGCTTCCAGGAAAATCAGCCCCGAGGTCTTCGACGCGGTGCCCGGATTGACGTTGCTGTCGTTCTGGACATTGGTCACGTTGGTGCTGCTGTTCGGCGTGCCGGCGGCATCGATCACTGACTTGAGCGTGCCGGACGGCGCGCCGTTGCCATCGGTGCCCAGGCCCGACAGGCCGGTCCAGACTTCCTTGATCAGGCCGGTGGAGGTCACGTTGTTGCCGGCCACGTCGAGGGTCGGTGCGTCGGCGGTCGGCGTGATGTCGATCTTCACGGTGCCGGTGTTGCCCAGCGTCTGGCCGTCGGTAGGCTGGAACTTGATTTGCGTGTAGTCAGCCTGCTGGTTGCCCACGCCGCTGCCACCGTAGCCATTGGTCCCGGATTCGTTGGCATCTGGCGTGAAGCGCAGCTTGCCGGCATCAATGTCGGCCTTGGTGAAGGTCTGGTTGTTGGCCACGTCCTTCCAGGTCGCACCGTCCAGGTACTGCAACTTGCCGTCGCCTGGCAGCCCGGTGATTTTCACGCCCTGGCTGGCTGCGGAGCTGTCCACGTCGCTGACGCCGAAGGTCGACCAGCCGAGGACCAGGGAGGTGTCTTCGGTGCCGGTCACCGAGCCGCCGGTGGCGACCGGTGCATCGTTGACTCCGACCACGTTCACCGTGGTGGTGGCGGTGTTGGAGTAGCTTGTGCCGTCGGTCACCGTCACGGTGATGATCCGCGGCACGGTGCTCGGATCTTCGCTGTTGTTGATGAAACTGATGTTCTTGATTTGTTGCATGTACTCGGCCAGCGTCGCATTGCCCGTCAGCGTCAGGACGACTTTGCCGTCGGTGCTGTTGGCGTTGATGCTGATGCCGTTGACGCTGTTGCCCAGGTTCAGCGCGTCGCCGGGCTGACGGTTGGTCAGCACGATGGTGGCGCCGGTCAGCATGGTGCTGTCCGGGTCGGTGATCTTCAGGTCGGTGTCGGCGATGGACACGCCCGGGCCGGAAGTGCCTTCGGTAAAGGTCACTTGGTAATCGGCGCCGGTCTTGCCGCTGGAGTCGTTGGCATCCAGGTCAAGCGCAGGTGGCGCATCGTTGTCGATGATCGACGTGCTGACACTGCCGTTGGTTCCGCTGACCGCCAGGTGCTCGAAGTTGCCGCCCGTGGCCGAGTCGATCTTGACCACGAAGTTTTCCGTACCTTCGGTGATCTTGTCGTCCAGGGTGGCCACGTTGAAGTTGGCGCTGGTGGCGTTGGCCGGAATCTTCACGGTGTAGACACCGGTAAAGTCCGAGCCGTCGGCGGCGGTGCCGCTGTAGACGATCTTGACCGTCACTTCGGTTTGCGCCGGGTTGGTCAGGCTGACGGTGTACGTGGCGGCCTGGCCTTCGGTGACGGAGGTGCTGCCGCTGATGCTGACAGTGGTGTTGTCCTGAGTGTCGGTAACGGCGGTCACCGCTGGCGTGGTGCTCGGCACCAGGTGCTCGAAATTGCCGCCCGTTGCTGTCTTGATCGTCGCCTCGACATTGCCGGCGTCCTTGTAGACGTCGTCTTTCGGCGCATCGACGATCACGGTGCCAGTCTTGGCGCCGGCGGCGATGTTGATGACCGCGCCGTTGCTCAGGGTCACGGTGACCGGCGAGCCGGCGGCGTTGGTCAGGGTGGCGGTGTACGTGATCTGGCCGCCCTCGGCAACCGTTCCGGTGGCGCTCAGGCTCAGGTCGGTGGTGTCCTGGACGTCAGTCACTGTGGTGGTGGCGGGCTTGCCATCGATGTCCAGTTTTTCGTAGTTGCCGCCCTTGGCGTCGTCGATCTTGACGCTCAGGTGGCTGTCGCCGA
>NZ_JAOSHO010000399.1 GCF_025917275.1 Pseudomonas agronomica
GCAGGCGACTCGGTCTTACTGAAAAGCCCCACGCTTCTGCGCATTACGAATCGACACCTGATCGTTCAGCGTCCAGAAGTCATACAGCACACCCAGGAAAAACACCCCGCCGGTCAGCAGATAGATAATCCCGCTGAGCCACTTTCCCTGATACATGCGATGAACGCCGAAGACGCCGAGGAAGGTCAGCAATATCCACGCCACGGTGTATTCGATAGGCCCGGGGGTGAAACGCAGATCCGCTTCGCGATCCATCGCCGGGATCAGGAACAGGTCGATCAGCCAACCGATGCCCAGCAGGCCGAAAGTGAAGAACCAGATCGTGCCAGTCACCGGCTTGCCGTAATAGAAACGGTGCGCACCGGTGAAGCCGAAAATCCAGAGCAGATAGCCAATCACTTTGCTATGGGTGTCACGGGTTGCGTCCTGCTGATAGCTGTTCATGAATGGCCTCTTTTGCCTCGATAGAAAAATTTGTTCGGACTTTTTGTGACTTTCTCGTGTCTCGCCGACAGGCGGTCCTGAACGACTCGGACCTGTGAAACGCCCGTGTTACGGGGGTCCTGTCGGACAATCGGGTCAATTGTCGCGATTGTGCGGGGTTCAGGCTGGGTTTCGGATCGACAAACGGCCTCGAAACGGCAAAAAAAGCTGTTATAAAGTTGCGCGCTAACCTTTATGAGCCTTGCCTAATGCGTCCATTTTTCAAGACATGGCTGACCATCTGCCTATTATTGCCACTGGCCGCCCACGCCACCAATCGTGAGCAACGTCTTCCCAACGTCAACGGTTACACCCCGAAATCCCATGTTTCTGCTCCAGGGAGCAAAAACAACCCGGGCACACAGCGCCTGAACACAGCCAACAGCAAGCTGGTGCCGCCTATGGCGACCAAGGCGAGCAGCAACGTGTTGAGCCGCGCCGTGAATGTACTGGGCACACCTTACCGCTGGGGCGGCAGCAGCCCAAGTAAAGGTTTCGATTGCAGCGGTTTGGTGAAGTACGCCTTCAACGACGCCACGTTCGACCTGCCACGCACTTCCAATGCGATGGCTGCCGGTCATGGCGAGAAAGTCGAGCGCAAGGACTTGAAGCCTGGCGACCTGATTTTTTTCAAGCTCAAGAGCCGCCGGGTCAACCACGTGGCGATCTACCTGGGCAACGACCGCTTCATCCACGCCCCACGGCGGGGCAAGTCGGTGACCATCGACACGCTGAACAAGCCGTACTGGGACACCCACTACGTCGTCGCCAAGCGCGTGCTGCCGAAAGAGCCGGGTGCGATGCGGGTGGTTCAGCGCTGAGCCAGCATTTTTGCTGTAGCTGATGACCCCATCGCGAGCAAGCTCGCTCCCACAGGACTTTCAGCGAATGGAAATCTAGTGTGGGAGCGAGCTTGCTCGCGATGGGGCCTGCAAAAGCACCACATCTCTAAAAGTTATCCGGCGTACGCGCCCGCTCCCGCGCATGTTCGCGGCTGATCAGCCCCTTGTTCACCAACTCTTTCAGGCACATGTCCAGCGTCTGCATCCCCAGCGAGCCGCCGGTCTGGATCGACGAATACATCTGCGCGATCTTGTCTTCCCGGATGAGATTGCGGATCGCCGAGGTGCCCAGCATGATTTCGTGCGCTGCGACCCGCCCGCCGCCGATCTTCTTGACCAATGTCTGGGAGATCACCGCCTGCAATGACTCCGACAGCATCGAACGAACCATGGACTTCTCGTCGCCGGGGAACACGTCCACCACCCGGTCAATGGTCTTCGCTGCCGAGGTCGTGTGCAGCGTGCCGAATACCAGATGTCCGGTTTCCGCAGCGGTCAGCGCCAGGCGAATGGTTTCCAGGTCACGCATTTCCCCCACCAGGATCACGTCCGGGTCTTCCCGCAGGGCCGAGCGCAGAGCCGTGGAAAAACCTTGGGTGTCGCGGTGCACCTCGCGCTGGTTGATCAGGCATTTGCGCGGTTCATGGACGAACTCGATCGGGTCCTCGATGGTAAGGATGTGATGGTGCTTGTGGCTATTCAGGTAATCGATCATCGCCGCCAGGGTCGTGGACTTGCCTGAACCAGTAGGCCCGGTCACCAGTACGAGCCCGCGTGGGGCCTCGGTGATCTTGCGAAACACGTCGCCCATGCCCAGGTCTTCCATGGTCAGGACTTTCGAAGGGATAGTCCGGAACACCGCCCCGGCGCCGCGGTTCTGATTGAAGGCGTTGACCCGAAACCGTGCCACACCTGGCACGTCGAAGGAGAAATCCGTTTCCAGAAATTTCTCGTAATCAACGCGTTGCCGGTCGTTCATGATGTCGTAGATCAGCTCATGAACCTGTTTATGGTCCAGTGCCGGCAGGTTTATCCGTCGCACATCGCCGTCGACACGGATCATCGGCGGCAGCCCGGCGGACAGGTGCAGGTCCGACGCCCCCTGTTTGGCGCTGAAGGCCAACAGTTCAGTGATATCCATAGCGCTCCTCAATTCCAGTAGAATGCCGCGAACCTCAGACCCGCTGGCCTTTCTTTATGACCACGATAGCAGACAACATTGCTCAGGTTAGATCGCGCATCCATGCGGCGGAGCAAGCCGCCCAGCGTGCCGCAGGCAGCGTCCAGCTGTTGGCCGTGAGCAAGACCAAGCCCGCCCAGGCCCTGCGCGAAGCCTATGCCGCCGGCCTCAGGGACTTCGGCGAGAACTACCTGCAAGAAGCGCTCGGCAAGCAGGCGGAACTGACCGACCTGCCCTTGATCTGGCACTTCATCGGCCCCATTCAATCGAACAAGACGCGCGCTATTGCCGAACATTTCGACTGGGTGCACTCCGTGGATCGCCTGAAAATTGCCCAACGCCTGTCCGAGCAGCGCCCGGCCGAGCTGCCGCCGTTGAACATCTGCATCCAGGTCAACGTCAGCGGCGAAGCCAGTAAATCCGGTTGCACACCAACGGACCTGCCAGCCCTCGCCAAGGCCATCGCCGCATTGCCGTGCCTCAAGCTGCGCGGGTTGATGGCCATTCCCGAACCGACCGACGATCGCGCCGAGCAGGACGCGGCGTTTGCGGCCGTCCAGCGCCTGCAAGCCAGCCTGGACCTGCCCCTGGATACGTTGTCCATGGGCATGAGCCATGACCTCGAATCCGCCATCACCCAAGGCGCCACCTGGGTTCGCATCGGTACTGCATTGTTTGGCGCCCGCGACTACGGTCAAACACCCAACTGACCCATTCATCTCTTTATAAGGACCTGTCATGAGCAACACGCGTATTGCCTTTATCGGCGCCGGCAACATGGCCGCCAGCCTGATCGGCGGCCTGCGGGCCAAGGGCCTGGACGCATCCATGATTCGCGCCAGCGATCCGGGTGAAGAGACTCGCAAGCGGGTCAGCGCCGAGCACGGCATCGAAACCTTCGCCGACAACGCCCAGGCCATCGACGGCGTGGACGTCATTGTGCTGGCGGTCAAGCCGCAAGCGATGAAGACCGTCTGCGAAGCCCTTCGCCCGAATCTCCAGCCTCATCAACTGGTGGTGTCGATCGCTGCGGGCATTACCTGCGCGAGCATGAACAACTGGCTCGGTGCCCAGCCGATCGTGCGCTGCATGCCCAACACCCCGGCCCTGTTGCGCCAGGGTGTCAGCGGCCTGTACGCAACCGGCCAAGTGAGCGCCGCGCAACGCCAGCAGGCCGAAGAGCTGCTGTCGGCCGTCGGCTTGGCGCTGTGGCTGGAAACCGAGCAGCAACTGGATGCCGTCACCGCCGTCTCCGGCTCGGGCCCGGCGTACTTCTTCCTGCTGATCGAAGCCATGACCGCCGCGGGCGAGAAACTCGGCCTGCCCCGCGAGACCGCCGCCCAGCTGACGTTGCAAACCGCCCTCGGCGCCGCCCACATGGCAGTGTCCAGCGACGTCGATGCGGCCGAGCTGCGCCGCCGTGTGACGTCTCCGGCCGGCACCACCGAAGCGGCCATCAAATCGTTCCAGGCCGGCGGCTTCGAAGCCCTGGTGGAAAAAGCACTCGGCGCCGCCGCGCACCGCTCGGCCGAGATGGCCGAACAATTGGGCCAATAAGGAGCCATTCATGATTGGATTGAACACTGCAGCGGTCTACGTCCTGCAAACCCTCGGCAGCCTGTACCTGCTGATCGTGCTGATGCGCTTCGTCTTGCAACTGGTGCGCGCCAACTTCTACAACCCGCTGTGCCAGTTCGTGGTCAAGGCTACCCAGCCGCTGCTCAAGCCGCTGCGCCGGATCATCCCGAGCCTGTTCGGCCTGGACATGTCCTCGCTGGTGTTGGCGATCCTGGTGCAACTGGCGCTGATGGCCCTGACCCTGCTGCTGACCTACGGCACCACCGGCAACCCGCTGCAACTGCTGATCTGGTCGATCATCGGCGTCACCGCGCTATTCCTGAAGATATTCTTCTTCGCCCTGATCATCAGCGTGATCCTGTCCTGGGTCGCACCAGGCAGCCACAACCCGGGGGCCGAACTGGTGAACCAGATCTGCGAGCCGGCCCTGGCGCCGTTCCGTCGCATCGTGCCGAACCTCGGCGGCCTGGATATCTCGCCGATCCTGGCGTTCATGGTGCTCAAGCTGCTCGACATGCTGGTGATCAACAATTTGGCGGCGATGACCATGATGCCGGAGATTTTGCGGGTGTTGATCTAAAGCACGCTGCAACTTTTCCTGTGGC
>NZ_JAOSHO010000004.1 GCF_025917275.1 Pseudomonas agronomica
AGGGTTCAGCGGTTTTCTGATCGGAATACTAACCTTCCAGATGCCCACACATGGACGTCTCGAAAACCATGCCCGACCGCAAACAACTCCAGCGAGAGGGCTACGCCCTGCTCCACCAAGCCATCCCGGCCGAATGGCTGGACCACCTTCGCGCCGTGTTCGATGCAGGTGTGAGGCCGTCGGAGCAATGGCCCGTGCCGCGTGACAGGGATTGGCGCTATTCGATGCTGGACGATGACCCGAAGATCCAGGCCGTGTGTCGGCTGCCCCAGCTTTTGGCGGTCGCGGGCGAGTTGATCGGCGAGCGGTTCTTCCTTTCGCAAGTGGAAGGACGCGAGCCCGTTGCCAATGGCGGCCACCAGCAGTTGCACCGCGACTTGTCGGCCCAGCGGCCAGGCGACATCGCCGTCGCCCTGGCTTTTTTTGACGATTACGGCCCCGAGAACGGCGCGACACGACTCGTTCCTGGCAGCCATCGCCCCGTGTCGGACGCACTACCTTTCGACTTCCACGACGAGTCACGCTCCGTACAGCTTTCCGGCCGTGCCGGTGACATCCTCGTGTTCGATGTCGATCTGGTGCACGCGGGCAGCCTGAACCTGACCGGCAAACGCCGACGCTCCATTCTGATCAGCTATTTCTCAGAGGCGTTATACGCGTCACACCTGGAAACCGTGGGGCTGCGCAATATTCGCATGGACACCCATGAGCGATTCGAACCAGGTTTCAGATCAGCCGATCCACAACCCGCGCATTCCACAACGCCCGATATCGCTCCCGCCACCCTGGACTCCCCTTGTCCAGCCACTCCAATGTCGCCTCGATACTCTCAGGACTGATCATGAAATGATTGATGTGCTCTTCGATCCGCTCTTGCGATAGAAACAGCGAGTCCAGGTAACCGTTGAAAGAATCGGCCAGCACCACGTACTCATCGCCCTGCTGACGGCGCCCAGTCCAGGCAGGCAAGCCCGCCACCATCGCCGCCACGTCCTGACGCCCTTCCCGCAGATCCAGCAGCAAGATACTCGCACCGCCGTCGCGACCGATCGGCAGCAATCCCGTCGTGGGGAAACCGGGCTGAGTGCGCAGTTGCTCCAGTTCAAAGGGGTTGGATTCATACCCTTTGTCCGGATCCAGCCCGTACAGCGAAAAACTGAGCAATTCCTCATCGCCATTGGCCGACCTGGCCAGCACATCGTATTCCAGGTAGGCGCCGTTGCAGATCTTGAGAAATTCGCGATAGTCGCCCGGCAAGCGGGCGCCGAGGCTGGCTTCGAGTTGCGCGATGGCATGTTCGGTGGCGCCTTCACGGGTGTCGTCGAGGATGAGTCCGCGGTAGTCAGTCATTCAACATCTCGCAATGGTGTTGGGGCCCCGCTGTCAGTAATCTTCAGCGCATGCAAGCACTTGCGAGCCGTTTCGACGAAAGGCGTGACAATCAGGCCATAAACCGTCAGGTAGCGCTGCTGGTCCTGTTCTCCAGTGCCGAAACGCAAGGGCTCGGGCTGGAACCGGGTGACGTAGAGCGTGCCGAACATCCAGTCCCACAGCGACAGATTGATGCCGAAATTGCGGTTGAAATGACGAGGGGCATCGCTATGGTGAATCTGGTGCTGGGCCGGGCTGTTCAGCACATGTTCCAGCACGGGTCCAAAGGACAGCCAGACATGGGTGTGACGCAGGTTCGCCGCCAGGCTATTGAAGATGAACACCAGGTACGTCACGCCGAACAACGTGTAGCGGCTGACCTCACCGCCACAAACGTACAGGAAACAACCCGCGAAGAGGCCCAGGCAAGCAATGACGCCAAGCTTCTCGGCGACCTTCTCCACAAAGTGCACCCGACTCGCCGTGGCCGGCACCAACACGGGCGCCGAATGATGCACCTTATGAAACGCCCAGAGCCAGCGCGAGTGAAACGCCCGGTGCACCCAGTAATGGGCGAAATCCTTCACCAGGAAAACACCTAGCCCATAGACCAAGGCGAGCGCAAGATTCTCGCCCAGTCGCGGACGCGCGCCCCACAGGTTGCCGAAGAAAGCCGCGTAGTCCCCGGCGCGCAGGATGTACGGATCGACCAGGTGGACAATCGGCAATACCAAGGCAACCTTGAGAACCGCCCGGATAAGGTAGTAGCGATAGTCCAGCAGCGCCGAACGATGCAGATTCACCCGACTGCCACCAATGAATTGCCAGAACGAACGGGCGTCGGTCAGGCCATGGCGCTTCCTGTAACGGAACAGGCCATAGGCGACACCGTAGGAAGCGCAGAGAAACAGAATTCCGAACCGGCCGTTCAAGTTGAAAATGCCGAGGAATTGCTGGGTGATGGGCCCGATTACCCATGCGCTCAGGTAGTGATAGACAAGGGAGAACGCATCCACGAATGCCAGCCTCTGCCGAAGGAGGGGTATTGTAGATCAGCGGGTTGGGACAGGCTTGGGTTTTCAAATATCTAACGGGTCGCCAGACCAGATCGACTCCAAAAGGATGAATATGACATTGACCGTCGAACGTTTGGTCAGCATAGCCATGACCAATCCAATCAACGCCTGCATCACCGCGCGCCTGCCTTCGCTCGGTTTGAACCAATGCATGCTCACCGCAGGCTGCCTGTTCCAGGCCGTTTGGAATCATCAGTCGCAGCGGCCAACGGCCTGGGGCTTGAAGGATTACGATGTTTTTTACTTCGACGCTGACCTGTCCTGGGAAGCCGAGAATGAAGTGATCAACGCCGCCCAACGTCTTTTCCAGGATCTCGACGTCAACATCGAGGTCAAGAACCAGGCTCGCGTTCACCTTTGGTACGGCCAGCGGTTTGGCAAGCCCTACCCTCAGCTTCAGTCGGCCAAGGATGGCGTTGATCGCTATCTGGTTGCGGGTACGTGTATTGGACTGGATGTTGAAACGGGTGAGGTTTATGCGCCCTACGGCCTGGACGACGTGGAGCAAGGCATTCTTCGTATCAATCCAAAGAATCCACAGCCAGATTTGTTCGATGAAAAGGCGAAGAGTTATCAGGCTCGGTGGCCGTGGCTCAGGATTCTGGAGAAAGGATGCAAATCTCCATAATCTATTAAGACTACGCATGTACTTGCTGCCGCCTTCGCGAGCAGGCTCGCTCCCACGGCAGATCGGCGGCGGATAGCCGCTCCCACCTGGGCTCATTCGGATAAAAACGGGCGTATCTTTTGCGCAGCTTCGTTCCTGGACCACTCCTCACGCGTCAGCTCCCAAACCTCCTTGAGCAACGACCCACAAACAAAATCCCCCTGCTGCGTCCCGATCATGCGCATCCCCTCGCGCTCCGAAATCCTGCGCGAAGCCAGGTTGCCCACCGCCTTCGGCACTCGCATGACCGGACGCTCCAGCGCTTCAAACCAATAGGCATTGATCGCCTCGCAAGCCTCGCGCATGTAGCCTTTTCCCTGCCACTGCGGCGCCAGCCAGAAACCTCGGTTGTTACCTGGCTGGTCGTACAGGCTGATGCTGCCGATGCATTGCGCGGGATCTTCGATAATACGGATCATCCAGTGCCACTCGCGTCCGGCGGCGACAGCAGGCAGCGCATGGTCACGCACGTAGGTCAGCGCGCCGTCATCCGGGTAGGGCCAGGGCACGCGACTGTCGAGGTAGCGGACCACTTCCCAATGTGGGAATAGCCGTTGAATTGCCGGTGCGTCCGTCAGTTCAAGGGGCGTGAGGATGAGGCGGCGGGTTTGGAACGTGGGGATGGGGTCCAAGGCGAATTCCTTTTCTAACGTTATGACGTCCTGTGAGCGGATGCTGCCAGCGTAGGTCCGATAAACCAAGCTGCACATCCAGCCACGGCGAACGCCAATCACATCGTTTCGCGGCCTACACTGGATACGCTCAGTATCATGAACCCTATAAGGACATCGCCTTGCGACAAATTGCCCTCAGCGATAGAAAACTCCGAGGTATTCCCCGCCGTCTCCGCGCGCTGGAGCGCTGGGCCGCGAAATTTGACGGCCAGTTCTACCCTCACGTCCATAAAAGCGAGCGCTACGCGCATTGGAAAATCCCAGTCATCAGTTCACTCGTTCAAGGTCCGCAGGCGCAGATCGAAGTGCAGGCCTTCTGTATTCAACAGTTGCTGGAAGCAGCCGAGCATCTTTCCCGTGCGGCGGATCGCAGCCAAGGCTATTACCGCATCGCCTGCCTGCTGGTTTGGCCCTGGGTCCACCAAAGTGAAGTTACAGTGTTCTACGACCGTGATTACTACTTGAGCTTCCTGGGACAGCACAACTCCCTTGCGCCATTGCGCTTGAGCGACAGACTTGCCTTGGATGTGCCCGAATACTTCATCGAGCATGGACACGATGTAACCCAGAGCGACGATGAAGTCGACGTTCATTGGTGGTGCATCGGGGAGCCTGCCTGACAGTGAAGACACACTCAAACCTCATCGCCGGTTTGACCCTGGCGATAGTCGCGACGCTGAGCTGGGCGTTGAACTTCATTGCGCCCTACGTCACCGGCGCCTACACCATTTATGACCTGCTGATCGTGCGGTTCCTGATGGCCGGTGCCCTGGGCCTGGGTGTGGTGGTGCTCTATCGAGCCCAGCTTCGGCGCCTGCGCCGTAATCAGGTGCTGCTGGCTGCGAGCCTGGGCGTGATCGGATACCTCGGCTATAGCGCATGCATCGCCGCCGGCATCATTTTTGGCGGGCCGGTGCTGACCCCGGCCTTTATTGGAATGGTGCCGGTGTTGCTGGCGCTGTTGGGCAACGCCACGGCCAAACTCTCCCGTGGCGCAAACTGGCAATCCCATTGGTTTTCTTGACGGTTGGACTGCTGCTGTCGAATCTCGGCGCTCTCCATCAACCCGTTGCAGGTGATGGTGCGTGGCTGATGGGTTTGTTGTTTTCAATCGGTGCCGTGATCTTGTGGCTCGCATTCAGTTGGTTGAACCAACGCGCCTTGCTGAAGCTGCCACCCCATGCGTCAGGCGTATGGACCGGCCTCATGATGGCCGGTGCGGGAGTGGGAACCTTGTGCTTGTTACCGACCGTGCATGCGTTGGATCTGCTCAAACTGCCCAGCCGGGGTTTCAGCTTACCCATGGCGGGACAGTTATATCTCTGGGGCTTCGTGATCGCGATGATGTCATCGGTCATCGGAGCCTGGGCTTGGAACGCCGCGTCCCGGCGCCTGCCCATGGTGCTTTCCGGACAATTGATCGCCTTGGAGTCGCTGTTCGCGACCCTACTTGGCTTGTGGTTTCATCATCGGCTGCCGACGCTCCTGGAGGCGTCAGGTCTTGCTGCTGTGCTTATCGGAGTCTTCATGGCGGTGCGGATCATCCTGACGACGCGGGAATCGACACCCGTCCCCGCCCCTTGATCAGCAAGTAATTGCCCTACCCCTTGTCCGGCCCTTTGGCTGCCTTCGTGCGGCCCTTCGAGGTCACGACGTTGTATTCACCGGCACCGGCCTCTTCCACTGAATAGGCGGGCGAAGCGTTCTCGTGCAAAACGTAATGAGCTGAGGTTGTGTTGACGGAAAGCGGGACAGTTTCAATATGAGCCGCCACCTTTGCCGAGGTCGCTGACAAGAAAGCACTCGGCTCCATCCCAAACCGCTCTGCCAGCGCATAAGCCATCTTGTGACTGATAGGCCGATCGCCATTGAGTACTTTGGACACCGCTGTTTTGTCACCGATTTCGGGAAGGTCTGAACCGGTGAGTCCGTGCGTCTCCATCAGGTCCTTGATCAGTTGCACAGGCGTGCAGGTCGCCTCAAAAGCAGCATTCGATTCGCGAAACTGGGCGGAGTCGCGCTGGTAGGCCAGGATTTCGTCCTCAAGCTCAACGAGAATCCGCTCCTCGACCTTGCTCAGCTCGCGCCCGTCGGTGAGTTCATCGAGCAAGTCCGTCGCGCGTTCATAGTCGGCGGGGGTCCTGATGCCGTGTACAAACTCACCGCGCAGGCGATCCAGTACCGCGTGCAGTTCGCCAAGCGTCGCGATCAGGGTTTGGAAGTCGTTACGGGCTGCGCTCATCGTCTTGTCCCTTTGTTTCTTGCATACCAACCGTTGGCAACGTCGTAATCGGCATGGGTGTAGATGTGTTTGACGTAGAACTTCTGCCGGGCATAGTTGACGCCGCCTATCACCCTGAGATTATTGCCGCCTACGTCGATCACCACCCAATTCATTGCGGCCCTGGGCTTGAACAAGTCAACGCCGTGGGTACCGAAAAGCTTTTGCAGGTCCGCAAATGCCTTGGGGCGCGCCATCCTCAAAATGCGCAGGCAACGATCAAGACTGGCCTTGTCGTTCGGGTACCGAATCGCAGCGTCGTCAAAACGTGAAGGCGTGAGTATATCCATGGGCGTCCTTGTCTTTGGGCCGATGGTACTCTAGTTGTGTTTTTTAACAACTCTGATTGATTGGCAGTAGCGGGACGCATGCTGTGGCACTTAGGCGATTCGCGCCGGCTGCATTGGGGCCAGCGGGTTATCGCCTACACATCCAGAGACAAAATGAACCCCGCCGACCCAACCCGCCTGAAAATCTGGCAACCAGCGCCCCTGAAGGGGCAAACCTTTTACCCCGTCACACACCCCTGCGGCACTCTTCCTGCAAAACTGTCCACCAGGCTCGCCACCACCATCTCCCCCATCCGCGTGCGAGTCTGCAATGTCGCACTGGCGCGGTGGGGTTGCAGCACGACTTGTTCATTGCCGAACAATGCCTCAGGCACGTGCGGTTCCTCGACAAACACATCCAGCGCCGCACCGGCGATGTCTCCCGCGGCCAGCGCTGCCACCAAGTCGGCCTCGTCTACCAGTTTCCCGCGTGCAACGTTGATCAGGTAACCGCCCTTGCCCAAGGCACGCAGCACCTTGGCATCGATGATGGCTTCAGCCTTGTCGGCGGCCGCCGCGAGGATCAGGGCGTCGCTGTCGCGGGCCAGTTGCTCCAGGTCAGCCACGAAGGTGTGGTTCACGTCGCCCATGGGCCGCAGGTCGGTATAGCTGATCGGGCAACCGAACGCGGCGGCTCGGGTTGCCACGGCGCGACCGACCCGGCCCATGCCGACGATGCCGATGCGCATGCCGGACACCTGCCGCGCCAACGGCAGCGGTGCCAGTGGCGTCGGGCTATGGGGCCACTGACCGGAGCGCACGTAGCGGTCACCGGTGCATACCCCGCGACACACGGCAATCAACAAGCCAATGGCCAGGTCGGCGACGTCTTCCGTCAGCGCTCCAATGGTGGCTGTCACACGGATTCCGCGATCCCGGGCATAGGCCAGGTCCACCGCATCAGTGCCCACGCCGTTGACCGCAACGATTTCCAGCCTGGGCAGTTGCGCCATGAGCGCTTGGCTGATGCCCGTGTGCCCACCAGTGACCACGCCGCGAATGTTGCCGCCGTGCTCGCGCAAATAGGCGGGTTTGTCGGCCTGTTCGAAATAGCGTCGAACAGTGAACAGCTCATTGAGCTGGGCGTTTATTTCGGGAATCAGGATCGGGCTGAGTTGCAAGACTTCTGGCTTCATAGTGACCTCGTGACGAATTGGAAGGCGGGCTCAACCGCGACCGGCAAACGGCATGGCCGTGGCCATGACGGTCATGTTCAGGACGTTGGCCGACAGCGGCAGGCCGGCCATGTAGCGCACGGCATCCGCCACGTGCTTGACGTCCACCATGGGTTCCACCGCGATGCTGCCGTTGGCCTGGCGTACGCCCCTGGTCATGCGCTCGGACATTTCGGTGAGGGCGTTGCCGATGTCGATCTGGCTGCAGGCGATGTTGTACTCGCGCCCGTCCAGGGCCAGGGATTTGGTCAGGCCCAGCACCGCATGTTTGCTCGCGGTGTAGGCGCTGCTGAACGGTCGTGGGGTGTGCGCCGAAATCGAACCGTTGTTGATGATGCGTCCGCCCTGTGGTTGCTGTCGGCGCATCAGGCCGAAGGCGCCACGGGCACACAGGAAAACGCCGTTGAGGTTGGTATCGATCACGTTTCGCCACTGCTCAAACGTCAGTTCATCCAGCGGCACGGCGGGGGCGTTGACCCCGGCGTTATTGAAGATGACGTCCAGGCGTCCGTAGGACTCTTCTATGGTTGCGAACAGCGCATCGACGCTGGCCGGATCCCGCACGTCAGTCGGTACCGCCAGCGCTACGCGCCCCTCGGTTACCGCCAGGTCGACCAACGCCTGCAACGGTTCCGCGCGGCGTCCCGCCAGGACCAGGGTGTACCCGTCCTGCAACAACCCCAAGGCCACGGCGCGGCCGATCCCGCTACCGGCGCCGGTCACCAGGGCAACTTTCAAAGTGTTCGACATGTTGTGTATTCCTTTTAAAAAATCGGTACGGCGAGGCCAGGTTCAGGGGCGCGGGCCGACGCGCACTTCCAACTGCCCGACGCCATCGATGCCGGCGTTGATCACGTCGCCTGGATGCAACACATCAACACCGGACGGGCTGCCCGTCATGATCAGGTCGCCGGCCCGCAGCGCCACCGATTGGGAAATCCTGCTGATCATTTCACTGACCGACCAGATCTGGTTGTCGAGACTGTCACGCTGGCGCTCCTGGCCGTTGACGCTCAACCAAAGCTCGCCATCCGGATGCCCTGCCTTGGAGACCGGCACGATGGCGGTCATTGGCGCAGCGCCATCGAACACCTTGGCCCCTTCCCAGGGCAGGCCGTCGCGCTTGGCCGCCAGCTGGACGTCGCGTCGCGTCAGGTCAAGCCCGGCCGCGTACCCCCAGACATACGCCAGGGCCTGGCTCTCCGGGATATTCGCACCGCCCTCGCCGATGGCGACGACCAATTCGATTTCGTGGACGAACGCCTCTGTCATCGTCGGAAAAGGCACCTCCCCGACCGCATCGATCACACAGCTGGACGGCTTCATGAAAAACACCGGAGGCAGGCGGTTCTGGCCGCCCTGGGCGTCCGGCCACGGATAATTGCGACCGACACAAAACACCCGGCCAACGGGAAAACGCTGAGAGGTGCCGAACACCGGCAGGGCGACGGGCAAATCCGGAGTAAAGACGTATTCGGGCATGTTCATCCTGTTGAAAGTCCTGTTGGAAGCATCAGCGTACGGCGGCAATTTCCGACAAAGTTGGACGAATGCCGCCTCGTATTGGAAAAAAACAGTTTTTTCCTGTGCTCAGCGCGCCTTCAATTCGATGCGATACAAACGGCCGAGCAGCAAGGAATAAGACAAGGTGCCGACCAGCGCCACGCCACCGATGAACCAGAAGGCCAAGGCAAACGAGCCGGTCTTGTGGACGATCGCGCCGATCACGATGGGCGTGACGATGCCGCCGATGTTGGCGGCCAGGCTGGTTATCCCACCGGTCAGCCCGATCAGCTCCTTGGGGGCGACTTCCGACACCGCCGCCCACGAGGAGGACGCGATCCCTTGGGCGAAAAAGGCGACGGTCAACACCGCAATGCAGATCACGTTCGAGTCGGTGAAATTCACCAGGACGATGGACATGCCCAGCATCGATCCCACCACCAGCGGCAACTTGCGGGCGAACGACAACGAATAGCCGCGGCGGATCAACAAGTCGGAAATGATCCCGGCCAGCAGGATGCCCACCGTCGCGCCCACGAACGGCAGCACGGCGAAGATCCCGGCCTTGATCATGGTCAGGTGACGCTCCTCGATCAGATACGTCGGGAACCAGGTCAGGAAGAAATACAACGCCGACGTGCTGGCGAACTTGCCGATGCAAATCGCCCAGACCTGGCGGTAGCTGAACAGCTCGACGATCTGCCGCCAGTTGAACCGGGTGCGCTCCTGGCTGCTCTTGACCAGCCCTCCCCCGGCTTCGATGTATTTGAGTTCTTCTTTGCTGACCTTCTTGCAGTTCATCGGGTCGCGGTACAGGTACAACCAGGCGATGCCGAAGACGATGCCAAGCGCACCGGTGCTGTAGAAAACGTGCCGCCAATCGTAGGTCGTCGCCAGCCAGAGCAGCGCTCCGGTAAACAGCGCCGTTCCCAAATACTGGCCACAAACGTAGATGCTACTGGCCAGGCCTCGTTCCCGCGCGGGAAACCACACCGTGACCGCCCGGCTGTTTGCTGGAAATGCCGGGGCCTCCATCGCACCGACAGCCAGCCGCAAGCCGAACAGCGAAGCAAAACCCGTGGCGAAACCCTGGCACACGGTAACGGTGGACCAGCTGATCAGCGACACCCCGTACGTGAACCGGGAACCGAAGCGATCGGCAATGAAACCAGCGGGCACCAGGGCCAGCGCGTAGGTCCAGGCAAACGCGGAGAAGACCAGGCCCATTTCGATCTTGTCGAGCCCCAGGTCCTTGGCCAGGAATGGCGCGGCAATCGAAATATTCACCCGGTCTATGTAGTTGATGATCGTTGCGATCAACAGCAACGACAGCATGAACCAGCGCCGCCGCGACGGCAGTCGCTCGGGCACCACGGCATCCCGGGCGCCGGCAATACCCGGCGGCGCAGTGGTCTGGGAGGTGTGTGAATTCGACATGAGGGGACCTCGTTATTGTTAGAAGGGTCGAGATATTGCGGACAGCCGAAGCCATTGCCCTCGATCTCCGGGGCAGGACAATCACAACGTGATGGGGGCTTGGTCAGCCGTTGTCAGGCGTTCGCAGCGGCCAGGCGACAGCGTTGGCCAGGAGGATCGGGGAGCAGTGGGAGGACATTCATGATGGGCGCACCTTGGGTTGTTTTTGGATGGGTCGGGTTGCGTTGCCCCAACAGTGGTCGTACAACCAATCGAAATCAACCTGAGCGTTAGATCATTTTTTCCTGCAAAAACAACGTTGGACAAACCTGTCCAAAAAAAACGGTGCATACGGCAACCGCCGGTAGTGTTTTATTATCCTAATAAACCTTTGTTTTTTAAGTAAAAAACCCAACCATTATGAACGTAGCCATTTTGGACAGCTTCTCCAATCGCCTCCCTCTACAAAAAGCCCCCTTCCCGGATGTCATCGTATAACCACTTGTAAATCTCACGTCCCCTTGGCCACAATCCGGTCATCAAGCGCTTGTCGAGGATTCCAAGGCGATGTCATTACCGAACCGAGTCCCCACCTACGTCATGCAACAACGCAGCGAATTGACGGACTTCTATATCCGCGACAAAAAAGGACGACGCGCCGAAACCAGCCCGCACCGCCACGAATATTTTCAGATCCAGATCAACCTTGGCGGCGACACCGTGCAACACATCGGCAACGTCCAACGGCCGTTCCCGCGCAACACCCTGGCCTTCATCCTGCCCCACCGGGTGCATGTGATTCCGCACCCGGTGGACAGCAATTTCGTGGTGATCAATTTTTCCCAGACCTTCCTCCTGCCGCATTTGCAATGCGACCCGATGGACCTGGAAGAAGTCTCGATTCTGCTGGCGCCTGAACTGTCGCCGTTCCGCTTCCAGGAACACCTGGACTTTGTCCTGAGCGACGAGGCATTCGCCCAGATACGTGCGCTGATCCAACAGATGCGTGCACTGGACGAGAACCGTCAGTTCGGCACACGCGAGATGCTCAAGGGCTTGCTGCTGCAACTGATCGGCAGCGTCTGCGCCTTGTATGCCGAACCGCTCAAGCGCTTGGCCGAAGAGAACGCCGCCGAAGTCAGCCGGCGCGATGCATTGGGCAGGATGTCCGAATACCTGCGCAAGAACATTGCCGACCCCGACCTGAACCTGATCAAGGTGGCTGCGGCGACCTACCTGTCGCCGACGTACCTGACCCACTGGCTGCGCAAGGAAATCGGCAAGACCTTCACTGAACTGGTACTCGAACGCCGGATGCATGCGGCGCGCAACTACTTGCTCAACGGAACACGGCCAGTGGGCGAAGTGGCGAGGTTATGCGGCTTTGCCGACGAGGCTTACTTCTCCAGGCGTTTTCGCCAGATACACGGCCAACCGCCAGGGCAGTTCAGGCGCCAGCAGTTGAATCCGGACAGTCCGCAGTTGCCGTTGAATACCTGAACCGCAGCGTCATGTTTCGGGCGGATCACTGGTGTGCGGGTTCTACGCGTCGCATGAGATCATCCAGCACGTAGGTGTCCAAGGACGCCGTTACATCAGTGATTTGCCCATTCTTGAACGTCATGTGCCATAGATAGGTGTTGTTGTAGGGTTTCTGATCCAGCGCCGTGGCCCTTCCGTGCCAAAGAACAACCACGACGTCATCCTCGGCAACGATGCTTTGCACCGTGGGGACAATCGGCGTTGCCAGTCGCGCAGTGATTGACCGCACGACTTGGGCCAACTCGGCCTTGCTGGCGTACACACCGGAAACGGGGCTCGTCCCTGCCACGGTCCATCTGGCATTGGGCGCCAACAGATCGAACACCGTGCCTTTGCCCTGCTGCCAATTTGTGAATGCCTCGCGCACCAGCGTCGCATTGGTTTGCTGGGTTGAAGTTTGCGACGCCCCAGCGATCGCTGTCGAAAGTGCTAGGCAGATGGCGATGGCATGAAGATGTAAGACTGAACTCATCGATAGTTTCATGATGTCTCTCGCAGCAATGCTATGGATTAAGGCTCTTTAAAAAGAACCTTAACGACATGCGCGCAGAAACCTTTGCTTAATACTGCTCGACGCTTGCCTGATGCTATTCGAGCCTGGTCTTAGCCATTCAGGACGTCTTCATAGAACGCCAGCGCAGCCACGTTTTTATCCTTCGCTTCCAACATGATGTCGAACCGGTCCAGAAACCTGAGGGCGTACTGGTTCGTCCAGCGATTCCACATTTGCGCGCTGTGGCCATACAGGTCTCGTTTGGACACGACCTTCAACAAAGCATCCATCTCAAGCTTGTCGTCTGCGTCGAAACCCAGTTCCTGTAGCCGCTCCGGAGGTTGCGAGTAATGCATGGTGGGCCGGACGCCACGCCAACTGTCGATGACGCGTTGGACTCGCGGGGAATCCGGCGCGATGTAGTCGTTCTCATTGATCCAGCCGTGATGAATGTCCAGCACGACGGGCGCAAGGTCGGCGAGTTGCAGACAATCATCCACGCCGTAGGTCTTTTCCTCGTTTTCAAACGTGATGCAGTTGCGCGCCACCTCCGACAAGCGCGGCCAGACCGAACGTATGCCCTCGCCCCCCAGCCGCCCGGCAATGTGCACGTTGCATTTGAAATCCTGGAAACGCCGACCGAAGCCCATCATCCGGATCATGTCGGCGTGGTACTCGAACTCGGCGAGGCTGTTTTCCACCACTGGCGGTTTATCTGAACCCAACACACAGTACTGGCCGGGATGAAAGGACAGCCGGATATCCGCTGAACGCGCCAGGTCGCCAATGGCGGCGAAGCGTTTGGCAAGTTGGCGCTGGATGCCAGGGTCTCGATAGAAAGCGCTCACCTTCGGATGACTGTAGAACGGCAACAGGTCGCTGCTCAGTCGAAGCATGCGCAGGGTCGGTGGCAGCTCGGCGACGTAGGCGATGAGGCGCAGCTGCGCGTCGAGATTATGCGTGACGATTTCCAGCAGCTTGTCGCGGGCGATTTGCGCGGAGACGCTGTCCATCCAGCGTAATGTTGTGGTGCGGGGGTTGAAGGGGGCTTCGATGGTCTTTAGCGCAGCCGCAGAAAGGCTGCGATCAGGGTGGCGGTATTGGCAGGCGAAGCCGATGCGGGGATGGGTCATGGGAGGTCCTGGCCGTTGAGTCCGTGTCGGCGGTAGACATCCTGGTGGTTGAGTCGTCGTTTTGGATTGGCTATTGGGTGATGAAGCTCATCTGTATGTTGCGCCGGGTATCGCTAATCAGGCCCCGTATTCCCATATTGTTCCCATATCGCCCTTTTTCAGACACCAAAAACCACAAACCCCCGACTTTCTCTAGGAAAATCAGGGGTTTGTGTATGCAGAATGTGGCGGTGAAGGAGAGATTCGAACTTAACGCATCTTCCGACCAACAAGGCCCGTACTACGGGGCTTTCAGCGTGCATAGTAGTACAACCCAGTGGTACAGTTGAGTGGTACACACGACCAGCAAGGTGCCACATGCCAGACAATCTGATTCAGAAGAAAGGTGAATCCACTTGGTATGTGAGGATGGCCGTTCCGCCCTACGCACAAGATGCGCTAGGGCGAAAGGTGCTGGTTCAATCACTCAAAACCGGGCTACGTAGAGAAGCGATGCATCTGCGCCTTTCTATCCTTGACGCGTGGAAAGCTCAGATCAAGTCCATACGAGACGGTGTTCCGATGCCTGCTGACTGGCAGGACAACTTCCTCACGAGATTGCACGACATCGATCAGCTCGTCACCAAGTCGCAGATGGATGCGATGCGAGGCGTGGAGATCGATACGTCTGAGCCAACAGATCAAGAGCTGGAGACGTTCGCAAAACTCGGGCCGGAAATTATATCGATACTCACCGACATTCACCGGATCAGGGAACAGCAACCCAGAGGTGATTTCCGGTTCATGGAAGACATGGGGCAGTTCTCTAAACTGCTCGCGAAGGCCAAGCTCACCAGCGGGCACAACGTCACACCTGAACAAGACGCTGAAGCTTACGCTCTGATCGCTGACCCTGCGAGCCACAAAGCCAGGTCTCCCATCACCACGGCACGACTGAAGACCTACCGTGAATTCAGGGAAAGCCGAGGTGGCGCCCCGAAACACGTAGATCAGCAAGTGGGCAAAATGAAACGACTGTCAGACTTCCTCAAGAAAGAGGGACTGCCACTCAACTTTGACACGGTAGACGCATGGCTGAAATCGCTGGATCGTGCACCAGCTACGTTAGGCCAGTACCTCATGGCTGGTACTGCGTTCTGGAAATGGGCGATGAAATACGATGCGGTGTGGCGGGAGGAATACAAAGACAAGGTGAACCCGTTCATAGGACACGAGTTGCCACAGGACGGTGGATCGGAGATAGCCGGACAAAGCAGGGAAATCTACACACGAGACGACACGCTCAAGCTGCATCAAGCCGCGTTAAAAAACAATGATCAACCGCTGGCCGACCTCATCACACTTGGTTGGTACACAGGCGGTAGGATCGAAGAATTGTGTAGGCTCACCAAAGACAGCGTGATCACTGTTGATGGCATCCGGTGCTTCGACTTCCCTAGAAGCAAAAGCAAAGCTAGTAAGCGCGTGGTGCCGATACACCCAAGCTTGTTATCCATTGTGGATCGACTCAGCAACGACTCCACAGACAGCTACCTGATCCCCATCAAGGCAGTCGGACCCTACGGCAAACGCTCGCACGCAATATCAAAGGCCTTTAGCAGGCTGCGCATAGCAGCGGGCTTCAGCAAGCTCCATGTCTTCCACAGCTTTCGACACACCATAGTCACTGAGCTGATCAGAGCTGACGTGCCAGATGCCTTGGCGAAGGAATTGGTTGGACACGAAACGGGGTCAGTAACCCACGACGTGTACTCGAAAGGTGCGAGTACGAAACAGAAGCTAGCGGCAATATCCAAGCTTCCCACCCTAACGACCGACGCCACCTAGCCACCCATCGCCCACAGATTGAAAAGCTTTGCCTGTACCGATACTGTTCATTTGTACAGTATTTGGTGTGATGGCAATGCATGACGATCTGATCGATGACACTGGTTTTGAGCTTGGGCTACCTAGCCGTGAGGAGATGCTTAAGCATCAAGTGGACATACTCTGTTCAGACCTGGAGCTGACCCGCCGCAACCTCAGAGCATCCCACAGGGAGCTTGCAGGGCTGATCGTCATGTACCGGGGGGCACTGAAAGAGATTGGGACGTTGAAGGCTGAGAACGAGAGGCTGAGGTGGACGCTGAGTGACATCTACCACAGGCAAAGCCAGGAGGCGACCAAGAAGATTGGGTATGCCTACGGGGACCACACACCTAAGGCCAATCCGTCGGCGTGATAGCAAATAGGCATAGCAACCGCTAAGCTATCCGTAGACAAGGAGCGGCACATATGACGGAAGAGCTAGATCGAACCGACCATCTGACGGTCATGCAGATGACAGCCGCCAGCAAACTAGACTACTTCATTCTTGGGGTAGCTTTGGCAATCTCTGCTTACTTGGCTCAGACAAACCCCTACGCCCCACTAGGCATTAATAAGGAAACATTTCTCCTTCTAAGCCTGCTGATCTTCGCTGCAAGTGCAGTATGCGGCTTCTTACGATTGGAGTTCAAAGTAAAGGAAATGGGCGCCTACATTCAGGTTCATGAATCTCCAACACTGGAGGGCCGCGTCAAACCAACACGTGTCACTGCGAGATATTTCAGACGGGGACGCAGGGCATACAGATCACGAAATTTTCTGCTATTAATCGGACTGGCTTGCTACGTGACTACTAAAATAGGAGCCAGCTATCAAAGTAGCGGCTGGATCATGGTGCAATAGTTGCTCTGGCGAGCTATTTATCACGACCCAACATCCGCATCGAAGGAGAGCCCAGATGAAGTCCCCATCGGATCTGAAAATACTTAAAACCATATACCGCATGTATTACAAGGATTTCGAAAACTACACCGTAGACGGTCCGAACACGAGAGGGAGTAAGATTTACGTTCCTATCGACTGCAAGAGAGTCGCTGAGAAGCTGAACGTCGATAGCGACATCGTCTTTGGAAGGCTTTACTACCACCTACAAGAAAAATATGGCTACAGGAAAGACGCTCCGTTCTTCACTATGCAAGTTAATAATGACCGCAAGTGCGTTCATTTCCCGCTTTTGGCTTCAGTCCTAGCAGGACTAGAAGAAGAAAATAGTAAGGCCCGCTGGGCAACGTATCTATCCATCGCCGCCACCGCAGTGTCACTAGTTGCGTTGTTCGCTGAAATGGCATAGGCCGTTTCTCTGAGCACCATGCCCCGCCCCAAAAATTTCAGACCACTTCCACACCAGCTTGGAATCGAGCCAGGAAAAATAATCTGTCGGTTCTGCCCGAGGGGCTAAGCGGTGTGCAGAGGGGGCAGATGGAAACGCGAGAAAAAAATAAATAAGTTGTCCGCCCTGGAGCGCTCTGTGAGCTGATTACGGACTGTCTTCCCGCACGTTTAAGCTATCTCCAAGAATGACAAAGCCCGCTCTGTGGCGGGCCTGTAGGCACTCTGAACCCGCTAGAAAACGAACTCATGGTAAGTGGCGTCAACCTCGGCCTGAGTGATACCGATGTAGGCCATGGTTACGGCGGGACTGCTGTGGTTCAGCACCTTGCAAATCAGCTCAATGCCTTTGCCGCTGCTGTACATCAGCCAACCACGAGTCTTCCTCATTGAATGGGTGCCAAGCTGGATACTCAGCTCATCGCCTACAGCCTTGAATGCGTTTGCTACAGCTACACGGCTCACAGCCTTGCCCTTGGCCCGGTTGCTATCCACCTGAAACAAAAATGTGTGATCAGGGTGTTCCTTCCTACGACGACTGATGATGGCCTTAGCTGAGCTATTGAGGTCGATAGAACGGGTTTTCCCAGTCTTAGCCTCCTTGAGTACGAGCTTATCGCCCTGGACATCGGCAAAGGTAAGACTGAGCAGGTCACTGATACGGAGAGCCGTGTTCACACCAAACCGCCATATGTCCGCATACAGCGTATTGCCTTTGGCATTGAGGGTGAGCTTACGAGAAATCGTCTCAGCTTCGCCCTCTGTTTTGACCGCTTCGACGATGTTCATTTAATTAACACTCCATGCAATTTTGACCAGATGTGTTAATTAGATCATGGCGAGAGGGCTGATAGCAAGGGATTTAAAGGCTCGGTTAATTTACAAAATAGCATTGTGTCAATTAGGAAGCCACCCTTGTCAGGATTGCCGTAGATGGTTGATCGCGTCTGTGACGGCTTGAGCATTGTCATCCAACACCTGAAGTGACGTTAGGGCGTTCTGTGTGGCGAACGCCCCGCCCTGACTCTTGATCCAGTTAGCTAGCTCCTCCAAAGCAGCAGCAATCCCATGCTGGTTATGAAGCAGAAGGGTTAGTGCATCAGCCGTGATGATGTGAGCTTCTGTATTGGTGGGCATGGCCGTTCATCCTTGATGTGGGAATGATCATCGTAGCCCAGCGATGGGCATGTGCTGCCTTGTCGGCTCTTGACAAATGCCCAGAGAGCGAAATGAGGCAACCTTGCACAAATATATAGATTACGGATGAATTATTCCATTTCCGTGCAAAAACACGAGTTTCGGTGCTATGGAAACATCCTGCTTCGCAACATAACACTCAAGCCCTTACAGAATCAGGGCCACAGGTGTGCTACAGAATTGGCGAGGGTATTCACTAGACGAGAAACCCCAGGTTTATGGAGAGTTATTTGAGGTTATTTACCTGTTCCACAGGGGAAGGCAGACACCAAAGCCAATGTGATCAACGTGGATTCGCCGAAATGAAGGCTCTCGGGATGCTCCTTCAAATACTTCACCACAATCCGCAGTGACTGGTCCTTGGTCACATTACCTTCGGGCCAACAGATGATTCGTTTGAGTTGCTTCTTAGCCTCCTGAGAATAGAGCATATGAGCGATGTCCAACCCATCAACCGTGCCGTTGATCGTGCCTAAACACATGGCTGCGTCGGTATTGTTATTGGCGGTTCCCCCGTCGAATATGGTCAATGCTTCTTGGCATTGCCGGAGCAGCTTCGAACCATCTGCCATCGCAGGAACGCCCCAGCAGCAAGCAAGCATTAGCAGAGCGAGCGATATCTTCGATTTCACGGGATCATTCCGTTGATTAGCAAGGATGGCAATATACCACCATAGGCGGCTTCTCTTCGAGTGCTCTCGCACTGAATTTAGGACACTTATGGAGGCATAAATATGGCTGGAGGCCACGTAGAATAAGGCCTGTAGCGATGACAACTCGTTGCGGCACCCCTATCAGAGATAGTAGCAGCAGGTGTGTCATCTTTTCTTTGAATAGAAGAAAGCCCCACCATTACTGGCAGGGCTTGAGGATGTATCAGAACGGTGGTAGATCTTGTGACGCCTCCCACACCGGGGCAACCATCGGACGACGATAACTGTGTTCTGAAGAATCACTATCGAGCATGATGCTAAAAGTCGCAAGCATCCTCAACGGAGTATCTTGCACGACAGCTCTCTGCACCGGGAAGCTGATCGGTGCATACGCTGGAATACGCTCCAAGACCTCTGGCGTGAAGTCACCACCAAAAGCGTTGATAGTGTCATAGTCGATAACTGGCATGTTCCTGTCTAGGAGGCTATCGAGAGCATCTTGCACATCTGCAACAGACCTGCCGTGAAGCAAGTCAAACAGTGCGCGTTCCTCAGACGATTCAATCGTCCAAGAATTTTTATAGCTCTTCAACTCATTGACACGATGCAATTCATCAAACACCTCTTTTAATTCTGGACGGTATTGGGCATGGCGCTCCAATTCATGAAAGAGAACGTCAAACGGTTTGAACAAATATGTCTTAATGGCGAATGTACTAACCGACTTACCCTGCAATTCTTTCTTTAAATTAGACATAGTCACAGTGCTCATAGCCGGTAATCCCGCAATGTACTTCCGATGCTCTGGGTTCGCTGGATCTAGGTGAGCGGTCAGCCAATCGAGATGCTGAAGCCTTTTAGAGGGCTGAAGTTTAGCAACCCGAACGATATCATCGACGAACTGTTCGCCTAGGTAAGCGATCACTCGATCAAGCACTACACTCTCAGGCTCATCCGGGCTTACATAGTTCTGAGATTTAATGCTTGATCGACTGATACTCTTACCGTGGCCGAAATACTGCGTACCGTGAGCCTTGTTCAAAGCCTTGGGAGCGACACACAAATTCTCTGGGTGAAGCAGGCCAATCGTGAAGCGTCCATCAACAGCAGATATGTGGGAAAGTTCGAAGTCTCGACGCGTACCGTACTGGTTCGCCCTGAATGCATACTTCCACAGCTCATACAACGCCACAAAAGACGCTTCGGTATGCCCACCCACCACCTCCAAGTACCCGGCCCGCTTCACTTCCCGAGCAACATAGAACATGAACGGTGTTCGTCTAGCCTTATCCAGCCGGTTGACACGAGGGCGTTTCTTGTTTTGAACCTTAGAGGAACAACTAGACTTGCAGTACAGCTTTCTAGACGAAGGGGAAACCTTGAATTGTTTTTTGCAGTTTGGATTCTTACAGTAGCGTGATTGGCGTGCGGTCTTAGTCTTGGTCGGTTTTGTTGCTGTGGTCATGTTGTGTCCCCTCTGGGTTGACTGGATTGGATTTCTTTAATGTTGCGTCACTGGCGTGGCGGCACGCTGGTGAACAGAATGGTTTGAACTTCTTCGATGCAAAGACATGGAAGCAGGTACGACAAGTGAAGTTCTTCATACTGTAACCTCCTGTAGTGCGATCTGAGTGTCGCTATTGAAAGAGACAAGCCAACGCATTGCTCCGTACCTACTCTCGACTGCATGACGCCATACACGCCTTCCTGTTTGTTGAGCGATACTGTATGCAACATGCATTGCCAGATTTGGATCACTGTAAATTGTATTCATCTTCCTTCTCCTGTTGTTTGAATGCCTGGTGGATCTTCAGGCCAATTCTTTTATCGATAAAAATGTGTAAGTCATCGCGCTCTGCACTTCGCTCTTTCTGGAGCTGGTTGTAAAAACGGAGGGCTACATCATCCGCATGAGCTTCTGCATGAGACTGAGCTAAGACAGCGAAATACGCCGCCTCATATGTTGACCGGTGGTAGACAAAACCAATCACGAAACATAAGGCGACGATCTGCACAACAGAGGCGATGATTACCGCCTTGACTATGGAGTTCATTAACTTACTGACTCTCTGAGCCGAGAGCGGCGTTAGCGTGTTGAAGCTGCATCTTCAAGGCATCATTAACTTGCAAGCTGATTTTCTTAGCGAGTTCGTTATCATCCGTATTCTTATCGGATGTAACTGACACATTGATCACCGGACTATTGTTGATGGTCTTAACATTGGTGATTGTGTTGTTTACCGTGGAAGCTCTTTGAGCATCCGTGGAAGTCACAATACCAGTGGCCTGCGGAGATCTATCAGCATCCTCTACCGCCATCCTAGCAAGCCCTTTCATCAAAGGTGTTTGCATCAACTCTTCCAGGTGTTTTGGCAACTGACTGCTATCAAGCTTTGAAGTGTCGAGGCTAGGGATAACCGGGGTCAGCGAGGATGGAACGGGAACCTTCAGTTTCTCAGCGTCACCTTTGGAGTAATCCGGCAAATCAAGCAACCAGTTGTAAAACTTACCGATTGGGCCACCTTGGCGGTGGGTGCTTCCGTTTATATCTGAGTAGTCATGCGTCCCTACCATGGCCGTATCGACGGTAGTGTCACCCGTGGACATACGCTCTTGCATGCGTTGCTGCTCCGGTTTCATCGTTCCATCTGTATTTCGTCCCGCACCGAATCGCAGCATCTGGGTTGTTAACTGGGTCAGCCCCAGGTCGAAGGATGCTAGAGTCTGTTGGAGTGGCTGAAGTGCCTCATTCAACTCACGCTCAGCTCTGATCCTCTCACCAATGACACTAGCTAGCTCTTGGTCGGAGTTGATGTTGTTCTGACCAAGATACGCTTGGTTTTCCGCTCGCTGCTGTTGAGCTGCTACGCTGTTACGGTTACGTTCAAGAGAGGGCTCATTATCCTTAACAAGGTTATCCATCGCCTTTTCATACCAAGTATAACGAACTCCCTTGCCTCCCTTGAGGTCCTTGTTATACTTAGCAAGTCCATCGGTATACTTTCTTATGCCTTTCTCCTTCATATACTCCCGCACTACATACGGCGTGAGCATTGGAAGGCGATCATTGATGATATTGGCATCGGACGCTGCCCCAGTACCATCCGAGGCCATTTGACCGAGCTGCTTATTTAGCTCGCGGTTATCATCTTTTGTTGTCCCTGCTACAGCAAATGCCTTCTGACGAGTATTCCATGTTTCTAAGATCGTGGCTTGGGACTTGCCAGCAGCGGCCATGTTGATAGCAAGCGTCCTAAAATCCTTACTAGTTTCCGTATCGATTAGACCACCGTTGTCCATCTGACTCTTGATGAAGGCTTCCCGGTAACTCTTCACTATCTCCGGGTTTCGGCTGATCGACATAAACATGTTGTTGAAGCCTTGAGCCTCAACCACTCCCTCTTGCCTTTGGGTAACACGCTCATTCAGGTATCCAACACCCCTTACAAGGCCGTACAGGGCTGCTGTAGCCCCGCTCAAGCCCAACGCTAGGCCACCAAGCCCCATACTCTCCGGCTGGGCATCACGGGACTTCCAAGAGGCGTGGCGCTCCTGCGTCATTGCGAATCGCTGGGCCTGAAACTGGTGTTTCTCCGTTGCTCGGGCCTCACGGGCCGCTATCGCTGCCTGAGATGTCGCATGCTTCTCAGCGAGTTGGATCCCCCGCTGCCTTGCCGTCACTAGCGCATGCTCGGCACGTTGTAATGCTGTGGCGTGTGAGAGTTCTTGGCGCTGTAGCTGCTGGGAACGCTCTTGCCGCCGAATCAATACATCCTGAAGCTTGGCTTCACGGAGCTTCGCTTGTTGCAACGTCGCTGTTACCTTGGCTTCTCCCTGCTTCGTCCTCAGTTTCTCTTGAAGTAGCTTTTGTTCTTTCGCTGCTGCCACTGCCTGAGCTTGTTGGGCTTTTAATGCAGCGGTTTGCAAGAAGGCCTGTTCTCGCGTTCCGGCACTTACAAGCTTTTGTTGCGCAAGTTGAGCCCTGAAAACGGCTTCCTTGACTCGGGCATGCTTCTGCTCAAGGGTGAACTCCTTATCAAGCGAACGCTGATAGGCGGCTGAGGCTTTTAACCTATCACCGCCAGTACCCTTACCGTTTATGCCGAACACCTTATTTAACTTAGCTTGGAGCGCCTCAGCCTGCTTCCCGGCACGGGTCATAGCCACTTCTGCACTCTTAAGCATTCGCAGTAATTGGTGCAGCGGACCGGTTTGGACGTCGAAGACTAACTTGCCCGTTAAGCGTGCGATTTCTTCGTTCATGACTTAGGCCCGAGGTCGAACATAACGGTTTGGCGCGCAGTGCGTAATGCCTCAGCAACTTCCTCGCGAATCTTGGTTTCCTCTGCACGAGCTTCGGCGGCAAGCTGTTCGGCTTTCAGTCGTGCGGCATTAGCCAAGTGAAGTTGAACCTCACGTTCAATAATTAGATCGTTAGCAATAGCGACCTTCTCGCGCAACTTCGTCTCAGCCTCTGCATGCAACACTTTCAGGTCCTCTTTCTGCTGGGCAGTCGGCTTCATCAGGTAGACATTGAACAGTGCAGCCCCGATAGAGGTAGTGGAAGTGGTCGAGCGGGTCCAACCTTCACTAAGCTTCGATAGCACGATGTCTAACAACTCATCGGGTCCCGTTGAGGCTACGAACTCAACAATGGCCCCCAGGAACATACGACGAGGTAGATTTCCTAAACTATCCGGTACACCTTGGAAATCATAATCGAACCCTTGAACTCGATTCATGTACAACGCTTCGGCTTCTGCCTTTACTGTCTGAATGTCAAATTTTGTTACGGTCTTCAATACTGTGTTACTCATCTGTTAATTCCTTATAGATAAATGGTTTGCCCGAATTTGGGGCGTAGTTGCTCGCTGATCAGAAATGATCAGTCGAATTAGTTTCGGTTTACGTTACGGAAGGTAATGCGGTTTATCGACTTGCCCGAGGGAAATACAGGTCCACTACTCGAATATGCACCCCCAAAGCATCTGCAATTTCGGTGGCGGACATCCTGTGGCAATTCTTGTAGATGTATTCGCGGATCTGTTCAGCCGTGGCGGCGATACGTTGCTCTTCAGCTAATGTCATTCTGTTGCTCCTCTGTTGGTGACTGAAGGAAGCCCAAGGATGTTAACAAGGCTTCAGCTGTCGTCAGGTCTGACATGTCGATCGTCATGCTTGGATGCTTCGTCCGACACTCTGCGTATGCGGCATCAGCGAGTTGTTGACGCTCTTTCAGGATGCGGTTATGCCCTTCCTCACTGCCCTCGCCATCCTCTGGGACGTACAACCCTACCAAACGGCAGAGTTCTTCACGGGTAAGTTGAGCGATAATGGAACTGTGTATCTTGTTGTCTAATACACGCGGCACCTTGCCTTCGTTTGTTTCGTCAAGGTAACAAGTCACTAGAGCACGAACGATACTGGCGAACTCAGAACGCTCTTGTCCTGTCACACCGCCCATGTGCTTATTAAAAACAGCCAGAAGATCGTAGTACATGCCTTGCAGGTCGATAGCTGAATATGGGCGAGTCACATCCTTTCGGTAGTTTAACGTAAGCTGTGGCTGGGCTTGATAGCGAGCCATCCTTTCTTTATGCGTTAGGATTTTGCTCATGTGCTTCCTCCTGTCTTGACGGATTGATTGTGTCGAGGTTGATTAGTTTACGTTTCGCTGCACGGTGCATTTGCATATAGCACTTGTGACCACATGTCTTCTTACTCGCTCGCTGTGTTGTCATCGGTGTGCCGCACACGCAGCACGGCCTGACAGTGAATGCCATGTGGCCTCCTGTGTTTGTTTTAGGTTGGGTATGTGAGAATAAAAAACTGAACGCAACAAAAATGGATATGAAGTTTTGGCCTCATATCCATCTTAAATACATCTATGTTTTGATTCGATTGTGTTACGGAATTCGCGCACACCTGAGAGTAAGATTAGTCTCTCTACGTGGGATGTACTACCACAGTCGAGGTTAGGAACCACCCGCCTCTACCATGTTTCAGCCTACGTCACATGGTGAGACGCGAAGAACCCTTACGGGCGGCTGTTGGGTCTGACTTGGAATGATCAGCACCTAACTAAGAGGAAGGCTTTTCTTTCTTCACCCTTACACCAGAATCTTAACACGACACATGCTCGCTGTCAAGTAGCAACCATAACTTTATTCGCCCTGTCAAGCAAATATCTCAATATCCAAGCAGGTTTCGGTAGTTATAACTTTTACCTCAGCCAGCCCTTTGCGAGCTAGAGCAGCTACAATTCATCACCTCCTCCAATGAGTGAAACACATGGACCATGCTCAAATTATCTCTGTCTTCGGTATCGCGGTGCCCGTATGTAGCGTCGTCGTCGCCTGGTTCTGGAAGACACATCACGAAAGAAAGGCGGTAAAAATCGCGATTATTGCGGAAATACTTGCTTTAAAAGAAATAGCAACTGAGAGAGGTTATGAAACAGGTCTCATGCAAACGGCTGTCAGGCTCAGAGAAATAGCAGAAGCTGAACGAGAGAAGGTTCGGTGGCAGGTAGCAGTCCCCGAGCACTACTGTCGAGTTTACGTAGCAAACATAAGTAAACTCGGGGCACTGAAGCTGAGAGATGCCGGCTTAATCGTTAAGTTCTACCAGTACGCTGACAGTGTGATTAGAGATGTGTCGCAAGGAGGAATTCTATACAAAGGCTCGTCGGATCCACAGAGCTTTGAAGAGAACGCGGCCATCTTGAGGTTAGCACTGGATATTGCAGCCGAGCTTGAGGAACGAAACCCGATGTAGGCCCCTGCAATGCGATCGCCCTAATCCAACCGGCGGTCGTCGCCGACGAAGCCAGCCCAAATGAGGCCGAGGGCAGCGGTAATAGAAGAGATAGAACGGGGGAAAATGAGTAGTACAACTGAGTAGTACACTCAGAAACGAAAAAGCCCCATAACTCATTGAATTATGGGGCTTTTCTAAATGTGGCGGTGAAGGAGAGATTCGAACTCTCGATACAGTTTCCTGTATACACACTTTCCAGGCGTGCTCCTTAAGCCACTCGGACACTTCACCGTGTCTCGGCAAACTGTTCAGTCTGTCGAGGCGCGCTAATGTAGTCGAAAGCCTTTGCGATGGCAAAGGTTTTTTTCAGAATTTTCATGCGGTTAAGGCTGGCCCGGGTTTCAAACCGGCTGGGGCATGGCAAACCGGCCAAACTCTGGCCTGGTCTGTGGGCCGCGCGACGGAAACAGGCACGGCCCTTGGGGCGGGGCGGGCTGTTTATAGATGGCAGGGCTGACCGGTGAGTCAGTCACGGCGCTTTACCTGGCCTGCGACGGTGGGTAACGTCTGCTCCACTTCTCTTACAAGGAATAGCGTCATGAGCGACCTGATTGCCTACCATCTCGAAGACGGTATCGCGACCCTGACCTTGAACAACGGCAAGGTCAATGCCATTTCGCCTGATGTGATCGTCGCGTTCAACGCCGCACTGGACCAGGCGGTGGCCGATCGCGCGGTGGTGATCATTACCGGGCAGCCGGGGATTCTGTCGGGCGGTTACGATTTGAAAGTGATGACTGCCGGTCCCAAGGAGGCGGTAAGCCTGGTGGCGTCCGGCTCGACCCTGGCCCGCCGCCTGTTGTCGCACCCCTTCCCTGTCGTCGTCGCGTGCCCTGGGCATGCCGTGGCCAAGGGTGCCTTCTTGTTGTTGTCGGCGGATTACCGCATTGGTGTCGAGGGGCCATTCACCATCGGCCTGAACGAAGTGCAGATCGGCATGACCATGCACCACGCCGGTATCGAGCTGGCCCGCGATCGCTTGCGCAAGTCGGCATTTCACCGTTCGGTCATCAACGGCGAGATGTTTAATCCGCAGAGCGCGGTGGATGCGGGTTTCCTCGATAAAGTGGTCTCGACCGATGAGTTGCAAGGAGCTGCATTGGAAGCCGCGCGCCAGTTGAAGAAGATCAACATGACCGCCCACAAGAACACCAAGCTCAAGGTCCGCAAGGCGCTGCTGGATGCGTTGGACAGCGCGATTCTGCTGGATCAGGAGCATATGGGCTGAACCGTGGCGAGGGCGCTTGCTGCCGTTCGGCGGGACGTAGGAGCTGGCGAAGGCAGCGATCTTTTGGTCTTTCGTTCGCTTGAAATTCCAATGTCAGGTGAAAGATCGCAGCCTCGTTGCACTCGTCAGCTCCTACAGCCCAAGTGAACCCGCCGCGGGTCAAGCGGATCTTTTTCCCACCCAAGGTGGACCTGACCCTGCGGCCGCTCTAACCCGCTCCCTACGCGCTGTTTAGAAACATACGGTTAAACATCGCCTATCTCCTACCTATACAGGGGCAATTGCCGAAAACAGTGCACATCCGTACACTGCGCCACCTTTTGTCCCGACGGGGCTTGTTGATGCTGTTTACGTTGCGTATGTGTTTGATGGGCCTGCATTTTGTCCTGGCGGGTGTGTTGGGTGTGATCCTCGGGCTGTGCCGGCCGTTCAATCCAGACAACAGTCGTTTATGCGCTAGGTTGTACGCGCTGCCTGCCATGTGGTTCCTGCGCCTGCGGGTCAACGCCGAGGTCGACACACTGGTGAACAAATCCCAGAGCTGCGTGATCATCGCCAATCATCAATCCAACTACGATCTGTTCGTGTTCGGTAACGTGGTGCCGCGTCGCACCGTGTGCATTGGCAAGAAGAGCCTGAAATGGGTGCCACTGTTCGGCCAGTTGTTCTGGCTGGCGGGCAATGTGTTGATTGATCGCAGCAATGCGATCAAGGCGCGCAAGGCGATGCTCACCACCACCCATACGCTGCAGCATGAGGACACCTCCATCTGGGTGTTCCCGGAAGGCACGCGCAACCTGGGCGAAGCATTGTTGCCATTCAAGAAAGGCGCGTTTCAGATGGCGATTGCCGCCGGGGTGCCGATTGTCCCGGTGTGCGTCAGCACCTATATCAAGCACATGCGTTTCAATCGCTGGAGCAGCGGTGACATTCTCATACGCTCGCTGCCGCCGATTCCTACAACGGGCCTGAGCATGGATGACATGCCCCGCCTCATCGCCCAATGCCGCGAGCAGATGCAAGCGTGCATCGAGACGATGGACCGACAGTTGCAGGCCGCATGAAAAGAAAACCCGCCCATACGGCGGGTTTTCTTTTGCCGCGAACTCAGCGAATTTCACTGACTCTCAAGCACCATGGCGCGCTAAGCTGGACGCTGCCTGTCACTGCCAATTTCCAAGAAGAAGTGAACCATCATCATGGGTAGAGTCGTTGCTGCTGCGGTTTACAGCGCCGGTAAGAAAATCACCAATATTACCCTCGACGAAGGCAGCGCCTGGGCTGCGAAACCAGGACATTTCGTGTGGATCGGCCTCGAAGAGCCCAGCACGCTGGAACTGACCAATCTGCAGCGCCAATTCAAGCTGCACGAACTGGCGATTGAAGACGCCATGGAGAAACACAGCCGGCCGAAGCTGGAGACCTTTGGCGACGCGCTGTTCATCGTCACGTATTCGCCGGTGCGCAAGGACGGCAAGCTACAGTTCATCGAAACCCATATCTTCGCCGGCAAGGGCTACATCATCACTGCCCGCAACGGTCACTCGGCGTCCTACGCCCATGTCCGGCAGCGCTGTGAGGCACGTCCGATTCTGCTGGAGCATGGGGAAGATTTCGTGCTCTACGCCATCCTCGATTTCGTCATCGAAAACTACCAGCCAGTGGGCGAAGCCATTCATGCCGAGATCGATGAACTGGAGCGCAACGTGCTCTGCAGCGCCCTGAACGAGCGCGATATCCAGAACCTCCACAGTCTGCGCCGCGACGTGCTGCGCCTGCGTCGCTACGCGGCACCGATGGTGGAGATCAGCGAAGAACTGCAGCGCTTGGATTTTCCGTTCATCGACAAGAACATGGGCCCGTATTTTCGCGATGTGCAGATCCACGTCACTCGGCAGATGGAAGACCTCGCGACCCTGGCGGACATCGCCAGCCAGACCATCGAAATCGGCGTGCTGCTCGAAGCCTCTCGCCAGAGCGTGGTGCAACGCAAGTTCGCGGCCTGGGCGGCCATCCTGGCGTTTCCCACCGCGGTGGCCGGGATCTATGGGATGAACTTCCAGAACATGCCGGAGCTGGGCTGGCATTACGGGTACTTTGCCGTGCTCGGGTTTATTGCGGTGGGATGTACCGCGTTGTGGGGGAGCTTCAAGCGTTCGGGATGGTTGTAGGTGTTTTCCAGTGGGATTTGCGTGACCTTCATCGCGAGCAAGCTCGCTCCCACACTTGGTCAATCATCCAGTGCGGGAGCGACCTGAGCATCAGTCCTGAGCCGCTTCGGCCTGCGGCTTGTGCGCAACGAACCGCATCATCCATTCAGCCACCGTCGTGCCGTGGTGTTCCTGCTGGAGGCTTGCCACGCCCTGGCTGTAGATCTTTTCGCCGAGGTGCTGCTGGCGGATCTCCAGCAAGGCCCGGGAATAATCGTGGATGAATTCCGGGTGGCCCTGGAAGCACAGGACCTGGTCATTGATGTGATAGGCCGCGAACGGGCAGAAATCGCTCGAGGCGATGACCGTGGCACTTTCCGGCAGTTCGGTCACCTGGTCCTGGTGGCTGATCAACAGGGTCAACTCTTCCATCACCGGGCTCATCCACGGAGCCTTGGCCGCGAGTGTGTAGCGATGGGTGCCCACACCCCAACCCTGGCTGGCCCGTTCGGTCTTGCCGCCCAGCAGCAACGCCAACAGTTGATGACCAAAGCAGACGCCCAGCAACTTGTCACCACGCTGGTAACGGTCCATGAGATAAGTCTTGAGGGTCTGGATCCACGGATCGGTGCCGAAGGAATCGGCCTTGCTGCCGGTCACCAGGTACGCGTCGAACTGTTCGTCGTCGCTGGGGTATTGCCCTTGCATCACGTTGTAGACGATGAAGTCAGCGGCGATGGGCTGTTGCGAGAACAGGCGCTGGAACATCTGCCCGTAACCCTGATATTGGTCGACCAGTTCAGGACGCAGGATATCGGTTTCCAGTATGCAGATGCGTAACGACATAAAAAATACCTGACACGATGATGGGAATATTGCACACCCCAGAGCCTGCCTTGAAACACCGTCCCAAGGCAAGCCCCCCGCCGTCAGAACCGCGCGTGCCTGGCGGCTTTTTCCAACAACAAGGCCGGCGGCGAGAAACGTTCGCCATATTGTTCGGCCAAGTATTGGCAGCGGGCGATAAATGCCGGCAAGCCGTACTGGTTGATGAACTGCAACGCGCCTCCCGTCCAAGACGCGAATCCGATGCCAAGGACCGAGCCAATATTGGCATCAGCCGTTGAAGTGACGACGCCTTCCTCCACGCAACGCACGGTTTCCAGGGCCTGGATGAACAACAGTCGATCACGGATATCCTGAGCCGGAATCTGCCCGGCGGCGTTCTCGAAACGCGCCTTGAGTCCCGGCCAGAGGTGCTTTTGCCCTTGGGCTGGGTATTCGTAGAAACCGGCCCCGCCCGCCTTGCCCGGTCGCTTGTATTCGAGCAGCAGGTCGATCACGGCGAATGCGGGATGCTCCGTCGGCATTTTCCCTTGCGCTTGTAAGTCTTGGGCGGTTTGCTTGCGGATATGGCTCATCAGGCTGAGGGAAACTTCGTCGGAAACAGCCAACGGCCCAACCGGCATACCGGCCTTTTTCGCCTCGGTTTCGATCATGGGTGCACTCACGCCTTCGCCGAGCATGGCGATGCCTTCATGGATGAAGGTACCGAACACCCGCGACGTGAAAAACCCACGGCTGTCGTTGACGACAATGGGCGTCTTGTCGATTTGCCGAACGAAATCGAAGCCTCGGGCAAGGGTCTCATCGCTGGTACCAGCCCCCCGGATGATTTCGACCAAGGGCATCTTTTCCACCGGGCTGAAGAAATGCAGGCCGATAAACTTGCTTTCATCTGGTATGGCCTTGGCCAGGCCGGTGATGGGCAGCGTTGACGTATTCGACGCGATCACCGCATCAGGCCCCGCCACCGCTTGGGCTGCGGCGGTCACGTTGGCCTTCAGGGCACGGTCCTCGTAGACCGCCTCGATGATCAATTCGCAACCGGCCAGGTCGGCCTCGCCGTCGGTGGGGTGGATTCGCGCCAACGTGGCGTCACGCTGAGCAGCGGTGAGCTGGCCATGTGCGACTTGCTTGTCCAGCAGCGCCGCGCAACGAGCCTTGGCTTTTTGCGCGGCGGCCAGGTCGATGTCCTTGAGCACCACGTCTATGCCCGCCGCGGCACTGACATGGGCAATACCCGCCCCCATCATCCCGGCGCCGAGCACCGCGACTTTTCTTGTCAGAAAAGGCGCAAAACCGTGTGGGCGGGAACCGCCAGCCTTGATCTCGTTGAGTTGAAACCAGAAGGTGCCGATCAGGTTCTTCGCCACCTGGCCGGTTACCAGTTCGGTGAAATAACGGCTTTCGATCAGATGGGCCGCGTCAAACGTCACCTGCGCCCCTTCCACTGCGGCGCAGAGAATTTTCTCCGGGGCCGGCAGGCAACCCTGGGTCTTGCTGCGCAGGATCGAAGGTGCGATCGCCAGCGTCTGGGCGACCGCAGGATCGGACGGCGTCCCGCCGGGAATCCGATAGCCTTTCGTATCCCAAGGTTGCACTACGCTCGGGTTGGCGAGAATCCAGGCGCGGGCCTTGGTGAGCAGGTCGTCGCGGTCCGCCGCCAGTTCATCGATCAGGCCGGCCTGCAGTGCTTGTTGCGGTCGAATCCGCTTGCCCTCGAGCAGATATGGCAATGCCTTTTCCAAACCAAGCAAGCGCACCATCCGCACTACGCCACCGCCGCCCGGCAACAGGCCAAGGGTCACTTCCGGCAGGCCGATCAGCACCGACGGGTGATCCAGCGCCACGCGGTGATGACACGCGAGGCAGATTTCCCAGCCACCGCCCAGGGCCGCACCGTTGATAGCCGCAACCACCGGTTTGCCGAGGGTTTCCAGTGCGCGCAGTTGCGCCTTGAGACCCAGCACGGTTTCGTAGAAGGCCTTGGCCTGGGATGGTCCGACTTGAATCAGCTCGTTCAGGTCGCCACCGGCAAAAAAGGTCTGCTTGGCCGACGTGATGATCACGCCGGCGATCGAGTCTTTCTCGACGGCGAGACGCGCAACGCAGGCCGCCATCGCCTCGCGGTACATCGCGTTCATGGTGTTGGCGCTCTGGCCTGGCATATCCAGCGTCAGGACGACGATCCGGTCCGGGCCGGTTTCGTAACGAATGGCATCGGTCATGAAAATGTTCCTTGAAGTCCAGGCTCAGAGGCGTTCGATGATGGTGGCGATACCCATGCCACCGCCGACACACAGCGTCGCCAGGCCATAACGCAGGCGACGCGCCTCCAGCTCATCCAGCAGCGTGCCGAGGATGGCGCACCCGGTGGCGCCCAGCGGATGGCCCATGGCGATGGAGCCGCCGTTTACGTTGACCTTGGCGGGGTCGATAGCCATGTCCTTGATGAATTTGAGCACCACCGAGGCGAAGGCTTCGTTGACCTCGAACAAGTCGATGTCCTCGACCCGCAGCCTGGCTTTCGCCAAGGCCTTGCGGGTGGCCGGGGCCGGGCCGGTGAGCATGATGGTCGGCTCGGTGCTGATGACGGCGGTAGCGACGATTCGGGCCCGGGGTTGCAGGCCCAGCTCGCGTCCCTTTGCCTCGGAACCGATGAGCATCAGCGCCGCGCCGTCGACGATGCCCGAGCTGTTGCCTGGGGTGTGCACGTGATGGATCCGTTCGACATGGCTGTAGACCCGCAACGCCGTCGCGTCGAAGCCCATCTGCCCCATCGCCTCGAAACTCGGCCGGAGTTTGCCCAGGCCTTCCAGCGTCGAGTCGGCGCGAATGAACTCGTCGTGGTCCAGCAGCACGATGCCGCTCTGGTCCCGCACCGCCACCAGGGATTTATCGAACGAACCGTTATCCCGCGCCCGCGCGGCTTTATGCTGGGACTGCAATGCAAAAGCATCGACGTCCTCACGGCTGAAACCTTCGAGGGTAGCGATCAGGTCGGCGCCGATGCCCTGGGGAACGAAATGGCCATGCAGGTTGGACTGCGGGTCCAACGCCCAGGCGCCGCCATCGCTGCCCATCGGCACCCGTGACATGGACTCGACGCCGCCGGCCACCACCATGTCTTCGAAACCGGAACGCACTTTCATCGCAGCCAGGTTCACCGCTTCCAGGCCCGAGGCGCAAAAGCGGTTGAGCTGCACGCCGGGCACGCTGACATCCCAATCGGCCACCAGGGCAGCGGTCTTGGCGATATCCGCGCCTTGGTCGCCTGTCGGCGTCACGCAGCCGAGCACAATGTCGTCCACATGGCCAGTGTCGAGGTTCATGCGCTGGCGCAACGCGGTCAACAGGCCACTGACCAGGTTCACCGGCTTGACGGTGTACAGGGCGCCGTCAGGTTTTCCCTTGCCGCGAGGCGTGCGTAATGCGTCAAAAATCAAAGCTTCGGTCATGACATCCTCGAACCGCCATTGGGACAAAACCACACCTGCAACCATAAGCCCAGCGGCGCTGGATTCAATGACCCCAGTGCTCAACGGCGTTGACAGCCACGCTCAGACGAACGGTAGCGTGCTATCGGGTTAACCGATTCAGGTAAGCAAGCTGTCTAGCAAAAGGGCCGGCAGGAAGATGGCAATAAGCCTCATGTCATTTTTATAGCTAGCAACAAGGAGTCCATATGAATTGGATCTAAGCCAAGTTGGCTGCGGCCCCTAATGTAAAGCGTGTACAAGAAAAGTCGTCGGGTTTTGCCGGGGCGCTTGTCAGACAGGAAGTGCAACGCCAGCCGTCATGGAGTTATGCAGGCTGGCCTCAGGAAATAACAAAAAAGGCGGGTCAGCCATGTTCAAACATTCGAAAGTTCGCCAAGCCGGACTCATTCTCTTCGCCACTACATTGCTGTTGATTTTGCCGAATATCACCAAGGTCATCGGCTGACAGGCGCGTGGTGTCCACACCCTTCATGAGTTGCATCGTCCACGCCGGTAGGCAAACGCTGTTCCAGCGACGGTGGTTGTGCCACCCTTTACGCTTCCCTCTCGACATGGAAGGCGACTCATTTGAAAGTCCTCATCGTGATGGGGGCGCTGCTGCTCAGCGCGCCCCTTTATGCCGCACAGCTGGTGTTGGAGCTGGGCGCGAATACTCGTACGTGGCAAACCGAGGCGCTGCTCAAGCATCCTGAAGCCCGGACGGTCCAGATTGCCGAAGATGTCTCCTACAAGAAGCCGATGAGTTATCGCGCCGTGCCACTGGCCGCGCTGTTGACCGGCGTCCAGGCGAACGACCATCTCCAGGCCGTGGCGCTGGACGGCTTTGCCGCCGAACTGCCCGCCGCGCCGTTGCTCAACAAGAGCGGCGCCAGGGCGTGGCTGGCAATCGAAGACCCGGCCAAGCCATGGCCGCCGCTCGGGGACGGGAAGAAAAGTGCCGGACCGTTCTATCTGGTCTGGACCGATCCTCAAGCCGGCCACATCAGCCCTGAGCAGTGGCCGTACGCGGTGGCCAGCATCAAGCGCCTGTCGGCGGTGGCCGATCGCTTCCCCGCCCTGCTGCCTTCGCCTGCCCTGGCCAAGGATGATCCGGTGAACAAGGGGTTCGAGCTGTTCCAGAAAAACTGCCTGGCCTGCCACCGCCTCAACGGCGCGGGGGATGCGCAGTTCGGTCCGGACCTGAACATTCCTTTCAATCCCACGGAATATTTCTCGGGGGATTTCCTCAAGCGCTACATCCGTGACCCGCAGGGCATGCGTCATTGGCCCCAGGGGAAAATGCCCGGGTTCTCGGCGACGGTGTTGCCGGATTCGGAGCTGGATTTGCTGGTGGGGTATCTGAAGCATATGGCGGGGCGCAAGCAGCCGTTGAGTCAATAGATCAGCTTGTTTTGTCCCGCTGGCCCTTGTAGGAGCTGCCGAGCGAAGCGAGGCTGCGATCTTCTCCAGGCAATTGAGCCCAAGCCGAGGATCAAAAGATCGCAGCCTCGCTTCGCTCGGCAGCTCCTACACAGCGAGAGCAAGCTCCCTCGCCACCAGAGCTGGTTCAATTACTGCTGCTGTGCCGTAATCACCGGAGCCGACGTCACCAGCACCTTGGCGTGCATCTGTTCAAACCCGCCGCCACGGCGCATGCCACGCACCGGGCAGGCGTCCAGGTAATCCAGGCCTACCGCCAATTTCAAGTGTCGCTCCGGACGGGCCAGTTGGTTGGTCACGTCGAAGCTGTACCAGGCGTCATCGAGCCAGGCTTCGGCCCAGGCATGGCTGGCCAGGTGCTCGCTGTCTGCGTTGAACAGATAACCCGACACATAACGCGCCGGCACGCCCAGGCTGCGGGCGCACGCCAGGAAGGCATGGGCATGGTCCTGGCAAACCCCGCTGCGACCGGCAAACGCTTGGGCCGCGCTGGTCTCCACTTCGGTTGAGCCCAGCATGTAGGTCATGTGCTGGTTGAGCGCGTGCATCAAATCGATCAGCGCCGCGCGATCGCGACGTTGCTTGCATTGCGCCTGGGCAAAGGCGCGAAGGGCCTCGTCCGCTTCAGTGAGCCGGGTGAAACGCAGGAAGGGCAGCGCCGACTGGCTTTCGTGCTCGGCTTCACGCGACGGGTCGATATCCACCTGGCCACGGGCACCGATGATGATGGTTTCGTGGGGCTCGTCCAGCGTCAGCACATGAAGGATGTTGCCGAACGGATCAAGCTGCGACCGCACCGGCCTGGGCAGGTCCAGCTGCCAGCTCAGCACGTGCTGGCGTTCGCTGTCGTGCGGCGTCAGGCGCAGGTACTGGATGCTCGCGCGAACCTGGTCTTCATAGTGGTAGGCCGTTTCGTGGCTGATCGAGAGTCTCATATGACCTCCAGGTAGGAACTGTGGATGGCATCGCCCAATTCAGTTGCCGGGCGCCGGGGGCGCCCAAATGCCTCCGTCCCGCGTGACTCGTTTCATTGCGGCGCAAAACGCCGCTTCTGCTGAGCATAGTCGACTCGATGACGATGGTTGGCTGTGCCGCCTTCGCGACAAGCTCGCTCCCACAGAGGACCCGGGCGGACGCATATCTCTTCGCTACCCGGGATGGGAGCGAGCTTGCTCGCGACGGTTGCAGACATGAAAACGGCCGACACAAAGGTCAGCCGTTGCTGTGAGACAGAAGGACAATGTCAGGCTTGCAGGCGCCGGATCTCCTGCTTGACGCCCCAACCTTCGATAATGCCGCCCAAGGGCTCCACCACGGCTTCGAAGTTCAGCTCGAAATCGCCGATTTCATCATAAGTGGCATACATCACCCGGCTCAGCTCCAATGACCAGGCTCCGTCTTCGCGAGCACTGATCTGCGCATTCAACGATTCGCCGCGAAAATGACCCGCCGCCCTGCGCGCCCGCTCCTCGTCGGGGAAAATGGCGTAGAACTCGATGGGATGGAATTGGGAAAAATCGAAACCGCCTTCTTTCATACGGCGCAACACGCTGGTGCTGATGTCTTCTTGATAGGCTGTGCTCATGAAACGTCCTCCTCAGACCGATGGATAGACTTTCCGTCTTCCCGTGCATGCAACCTGCGGTTACGCGCGATACGGCATCAAATGACCGTCGGGACACAAGCATGTAGCTGACAAGACCGGACCTTGGCGATCCTTTCGCTGATCTCGATTGCAGAGTAGCTTCAAGTCATCACCACTGCCAAGCGGGACCAGACAAGGATTTTCATGAAATCGGTTTAATGCTGATAATTTCAATGCTGTTTTGGGACTTGAGACTTTTAAGCGTAGGGTCTTCGGTGCGACCTTCCAGGTCGTTGAGGTCAAGCTTGGCGGGTACGGGCAGCAACTTCTGCCGGATCAACTGGGCCGCCTGCTCCATGGTGGGCTCCTGGTCGTAATCGAACTGCTCGGCGATGGCTTCGCCGTGATCGTCAACGAAAGTGATTTCCCACTTTTGCATCAGTGTCTCCTTGATCAATTCATGGCAGGGCTTGCCTTTATCTCGACATTGGCAGCGAAACAATCGTTCCGCTGAGTCGCCGACGGCACAGATGAAAAAACCGCCTCGAGGGCGGTTTCTTTGTAGACGGTGGCCGTTATTTTTCGGCGCGTTCCTTTAATGCTTCGAGCGTATTGAACGGCGCGTCAACCACGAACTTGTTAGCCAGCCAGGACGGTACGTCGCCGCCCGGCTCGGTGTGGACCTGATACGTCACTTCGATCTGGTCCGTGCCCTTGGGAGTAAATTTCCAGAAGCCGTCGACTTGCGTCACTCGTACAAAGCCCTTCTCTTCCGGCACATAAGTCGGTACGCCCTTGAGCTTGCGAGTCAGGCTGCCATCGGCGCCCTCTTGCGTGGTGACTTCCAATACGGAATCGCGGGACGTCACCGGCCACGGCGTATTGAACTGCGTATACGTCCAGCTCTTGTTGCCTTCATGCTTGAGCAGTTTCTGGCTTTTGCATTCATGAATCCAGACGCAGGCGCCAGGCACGTCTTCCTGCAGCGCTCGCAGTTTCGCCATGGTGGTCTTCATGACGGTCACGCCACGGTAGGCCTTGTATTTGGAACCGGTCACTTCACTGAGTGACACCTGGATACCTTCCTTGTCCTTGACGACCTGCCAGTCCTCTGCCTGGGCGGTAGCCGTCGCCAACGACACGGTCAAACCACACAACACAGCCATACGATGCAGCGAACCCATAGGTTGTTTTCCTTATTGTCCAAGTTCGTTCATGTCAGTCTTGACGATTGCCCCACTACGCCGCCGTGACCTGCTCCCACCATCCAATCAACCGAATGGCTTCGTCGCTGCTGCTGCCGCAGACCTCGACGTCGGCTTCAAACGCCGAGCACACCGCCGGGCGTTCCGGTTGGCCGAAGATCTGGCACAAATTATCGACCGACAACTGCACACAGCGTTCTCCCGCCGGCTTGCCCTGGGGCATGCCCGGAATGGGCGAACTGATGGAAGGGGCAATGCAACAGGCGCCACAGCCCTCACGGCACTTCATGACGACAAATACCTCACGACAGGTAATGGTTGGTAACAACCACAGAGTAACGGCTAAAACAGGTGTTTTAAATTACCGTACCCGGGTTTTTTCGTAGAAGGTGCGATGACTGGGCAGTCAGCGACGAACAGCAGGGTTGCCCCGGCCTATTGCTTGAATTCGAACTCCAGCGCGGCGCCTTCCACCTCGTTGCGCTCCTGATTACGCAGCGGCAATTGCATCTCGTTGCTCAGCAGCCGGCCGTTGAGCTGGAACGGCCCGGGCTTCTCCCCGAACATCGCCGGCAGCAGCGGCTCGCGCTTGGGTAACGGCACTTTGCCCGGAGGCTGCAGCTCTTCGACCATGCCATGGGGCAGGCTCAAGTCCAGCTTGGCCGGCGGCAATGGCGTCTTGGCGACTTCATGGGCGGATTTGCTCTTGGAGGCGATCGGCGCGCGCTTTTTCTTAGCCGGGGCTGCTTTCTTGGCGGGGGGCTTCTTGACCGCTGCGGTTTTCTTCGGGGTGTCTTTGGTAGCGCTGGCGGCCGGCTTCTCCTGCGCTGAGGCGGCTACGGCGACGCCTCCCATGTGGAAGGCGCTCAACAGGCCGATCAAAACCCAGACAGCAGGGACAATGGTTTTCATAAACACAACGGCACTTACGGCAGAGACCCTAATGCTGGCCTGATAATGAGACGCTGACAAGCACAACGAAGCGACACACGGCTTGCTACAGAAACCCGCTGGCGGTCTCCTGGCATAACTGCTTGGCCAACAGCCCCAGCGTCATCAGGGCCCGCTCCGCCTCCCGGTTCCACGGCGTGCCGCAGTTCAGGCGGATGCAATGGTTGAACTGTTCGGTATTACTGAAGATCAGCCCCGGCGCGATACTGATGCCTTGCTGCAATGCCTGTACATGCAATTCCTGGGTATTGACCCGCCCCGGCAGGCTGACCCACAGGATGAAGCCGCCGGTGGGACGGCTCATTTGCGTGCCCTCCGGGAAGTACTGCTGGACCGCCAGTTGGAACGCGCTGAGGTTCTTGCGGTACTCCTGACGGATGTAGCGCAAGTGTCGATCGTAGCCGCCATTCTCCAGATACGCCGCGATGCCCATCTGCGTGACGCTGCAAGCCGAATGAGTGCTGAACGTCTGGAGCCGCTGGAGTTCCTGCTGGAACTTGCCGGCGATCATCCAGCCGATGCGTACCCCTGGCGACAAGGTCTTGGAAAAGCTCGAACAGTAGATCACCCGGTCCAGTCGATCATAGGCTTTCAGCGCCTTGGTACGGCCCTGCTCGAACATCAACTCACCGTAGATATCGTCCTCGACGATCTGGATATCGAAGTCCGACGCCAGGCGCAGCAGTTGCTTTTGCCGCTCCTCCGGCATGGTGCCGCCAAGGGGGTTGCTCAGCCGCGTGGTCAGCACCAGCGCCTTGATCGACCATTGGTTGGCCGCCAACTGCAGGGCCTCGAGGCTCATGCCGGTGACCGGGTCGCTGGGAATCTCGATGACCTTGAGGCCCAACAGATCCGCCAGTTGCAGCAGACCGTAATAGGTCGGCGACTCCGCAGCGATCAGGTCCCCTGGCCGGGTCAGCACGCGCAAGGACATTTGCAACGCATCCACGCAGCCGTGGGTGATCACCACTTCGGAAGGATCCACCACGACACCGGCGTCACGCATGCGAATCGCCACCTGGCGGCGCAACGGCTCGAAACCGGGGCTGAACATGTAGCTGAACGCCCGCGGGCTGTGGAAGCGCGTCACCTTGGCCAATTGCTGATGCAGCGCCCGAACAGGCAGGTAGTCGACGCTGGGTACCGCTGCCCCCAGCGGAAACACGCCTTCGCGGCGCGACTCGACCAATACCTGCTGGATGATACTGCTGCGCGTCACCAGGCCGGGGCGCTCGACCCGGGCGATGTCCGGCGTCGGCGCGGTCAGGGCCGGCGTCTGGTGCACGTAGTAGCCCGATTGCGGCCGCGCGCGAATCAACCCCTGGTCTTCAAGATTGGCGTACGCCTGCAGCACGGTGGCATGGCTGACGTTGAGCTGCGAGCTCATCTTGCGCACCGAAGGCACACGTTCACCGGGTTGATACACACCGCGCCGGATGTCTTCGGCCAGTTGCTGAGCAATACGTTGATAGAGCAGGAGATTGGTCATGACGCAGCACTCGATTTCACGGGCATTTTATTCTTGTCGGAAACTTTACCGGAACAGTTTAGAAGTGTACTGGGACAGTTGCCAGATTAACCGACAGTACAGCCCGGTGACAGCCCCAACTGTACTCATTGATCGCGCATCACCAGGCCTAAAAAAACCCGGCGCCTTTGCAGGGGCCGGGTTTTCCAGTGACGCAGCCCTTAGCGGGCGGCGCCGAGCTGGCCTTTATCGTCGGAGAACACAATCTCGACGCGTCGGTTCTGCGCCCGGCCGCGTTCGGTTGCGTTGACGTCTACAGGGTACTGATCGCCGTAGCCTTCAACCTGGATGCGCTTCTCGTCGATGCCCAGGTCCACCAGCACGTCGGCCACGGCCTGCGCGCGGTCACGGGACAGCTTGAGGTTCTCCTGCTTGCCGCCGGTGCTGTCGGTATAGCCTTCGATACGCACCAAGCGCTTGGGATTGAGCTGCAGGAATTGCACGATCTTGAGTACCACGCGATTGGCCGAGTTCTTCAACTCTGCCTCGCCCGTATCGAACAGAACGTCACCGAGGGTCATCACCAGGCCCCGATCAGTCTGGGTGGTGGCCATCGCCAGGATCTGCTCTTCCAGCACCTTGCCCTGCTGCTGGACGCTTTGCAGCTTGGATTCGCGCAAGGCCAGTTGCAGGCGTTGGCGCTCCAGCTCGAGTTTCAACGCGCGCTCCTCGTTGAGCACCTGGTTGCTGTGTTCACGAGCGATCTGGCTGTAGCGTTGGCTCAGGTAGGCGTAATGCTGCACATCATCGCCACTGCCCCAATACGTGGACAAGCGGTCGGCACGGGCCAGGGATTCGCCAGCGCGAATCACGTCCTTGGGGGCCGCACGCAATACGTTGGAGTCTTCCTTGACCTTCTGGAAATCGGCGCTCGCCTGTTCCAATGCCGCTTCGCTGCGCTGACCCGCGCAGCCATACAAACTGGCCAGTCCCGCGAGAACCAAACCGCCGAATACATGGGAGTGCTTCATTGGGCATCCTCCCTCAACTGTTTGCGCAAGCGCTTGATACGCGTATCCAGCACGTTCAGTTGCTCCTGGCTCTTGAGGGTCAGCACCTTCGCCTCGGCCAGGCGCGCATCCAGTTCGGCCTGTTCGGCCCGCATGCGTGCCTTCTTGTAGGATTCGTCGGCCATGTTGCCTTTGGCGCGGGTAAACTTTTCCTCGGCGAGTTTCAATTCAGGCACTTCATCGGCGGTGGCGCCTACTGCGTGGGCTTGCTCGATGGCCTGTTCAGTCAGGCGGATCTGTTCATTCGGCGCCGGATCGGCTGCACAACCCGCCAGAGCCAGAACGGCCAGGGCAGCGAAAAGAGGTCGAATAGTCACTAATGTTCCCTACTGTTTTGGGGCGCTGACAGTTGGTTGCAACTGTGTTCGCCAACGCTCCAGATTGCGCTGCAACACAGCCTCCGTCAGGCCGGACGCGGCCAATTCTGTCATCTTTTGCGCCAGCTGTCCGCGCAACCATGGGTCGTTGCAGGCGGAGTTATGGGAAACCGCGAGGAACAGCCCGGGTTTGTCCACAGGGTGCGGCGCAGCGTGCAGGTCATTCGCCATCCCCAAGGTCTGCGCCATCGCCAGGCCCGAGTAGCGCCCCGCCAGTACATATTCCACTTCACCCAGGAGCAGTTTCTGAAAGGCCTGGGTCAGGTTGGGTGTACGGGTCAGGGTGAGATTCTGCTCGGCGAAGACGCCAAATCCCTGTGTCATGCGGGCCTTTTCCGACAAGGCGCCGGGATGCCCGTGAAGGTCCTCTGGCCGCTCGATAACCAATGTCGAATCCTTGCGGGTCCACACCAGGTAGTCATTCTCCAGCAGGGGCGGATGCACGTAGTCCAGCACTTCCAGGCCCGTCGTGGTCAACGGGGCATCGGTGAGCAGGTCCATGCGTCCGCTGCGCACTTCGTCCAGCGCCTGGGCGCGCTTGCCGGCGTAAAGAATTTCAATCTTGATGCCCAGCGCTTTCGCCACTTGCTCCAGCAGATCGGCGCCAGCGCCAATCAAATGCTTGGGATCCTGAGGGTCTTGCCATAGATACGGAGGCGCATCCGGGCTGCCGGTGGCGATCAAGCGTTCACATTTGCCGGCGGCGACCGACAGGCCTGGCGCGCACCCCAGCGCCAACAGCAACGACCAGCCAGCCAAACGGCGAAGATCCATCGCACCACACTCCCGTCCGCAGAAAATAAAAAGCCCGGCCAAAGGGCCGGGCTCTTTATAAGTGAAGACGCCGGATTAGACCAGCTTCTCCAACTCAGGGACGGCTTCGAACAAGTCCGCGACCAGGCCATAATCGGCCACTTGGAAGATCGGCGCTTCTTCGTCCTTGTTGATCGCAACGATCACCTTGGAGTCTTTCATGCCGGCCAGGTGCTGGATCGCGCCGGAGATACCGACGGCGATGTACAGCTGTGGCGCAACGATCTTGCCGGTCTGGCCGACCTGCATGTCGTTGGGCACGAAGCCTGCGTCGACCGCCGCGCGGGATGCGCCAACGGCAGCGCCCAGCTTGTCGGCCAAGGCGTACAGGTGCTTGAAGTTATCACCGTTCTGCATGCCACGACCGCCCGAAACGACGATCTTGGCAGCGGTCAGCTCAGGACGATCGGACTTGGCCAGTTCTTCGTTGACGAAGCTGGAGATGCCGGCGTCATGGGCAGCGCCTACGGCTTCAACGGCAGCCGAGCCACCTTCGGCGGCAACCGGGTCGAAACCGGTGGCGCGGACGGTGATGACCTTGACCGACGCTGTCGATTGCACGGTGGCAATGGCGTTGCCGGCGTAGATCGGACGCTTGAAGGTGTCGGCGCTTTCGACCGAGATGATCTCGGAGATCTGGTCGACGTCTAGAGCAGCGGCGACGCGAGGCAGGATGTTTTTACCGTTGGAGGTCGCGGCAGCCAGGATGTGGCTGTAGCCCTTCCCCAGCTCGGCCACCAGCGGCGCAACGTTTTCCGGCAACTGGTGCGCGTAGGCGGCGTTGTCGGCGTTCAGGACTTTGCTCACGCCAGCGATTTTCGCAGCGGCTTCGGCAACGGCGCCAGCGCCCTGTCCGGCTACCAGAACGTGGACATCGCCACCGATTTTGGCGGCGGCAGCAACGGTGTTCAGCGTGGCCGGAGCCAGCGCCTTGTTATCGTGTTCGGCGATTACGAGGATAGTCATGATCAGATCACCTTCGCTTCGTTTTTCAGTTTCTCGACCAGTTCAGCCACCGACTTGACCTTGATGCCCGCGCTGCGTGCAGCCGGCGCCTCGACTTTCAGGGTCTTGTTGGTGGAGGCGGTGGAAACGCCCAAAGCATCAGGAGTCAGCACTTCAAGCGGCTTCTTCTTGGCTTTCATGATGTTTGGCAGGGACGCATAGCGCGGCTCGTTCAAACGCAGGTCGGTGGTGACGATGGCCGGCAGTTTCAGGGAAACGGTCTGCGCGCCGCCGTCGATTTCACGGGTCACGGCAACGCTGTCGCCGGACACTTCGACTTTCGAAGCGAAGGTGCCCTGGCCGTAGCCGCTCAACGCAGCGAGCATCTGGCCGGTCTGATTGTTGTCGCTGTCGATGGCCTGCTTGCCGAGGATCACCAGCTGTGGCTGCTCCTTGTCGACAACGGCTTTCAACAGCTTGGCAACGGCCAGGGAAGTCAGGTCTTCGGCGGACTCGACGAGGATGGCGCGATCGGCACCCAGCGCCAGCGCAGTGCGCAGTTGCTCCTGGGCGGTGGTCGGGCCGATGGAAACGACGACGATCTCAGTCGCCACGCCTTTCTCTTTCAGGCGTACGGCTTCTTCTACGGCGATTTCGCAGAAAGGGTTCATCGACATCTTGACGTTGGCGAGGTCGACGCCGGAGTTGTCCGCCTTGACGCGAACCTTGACGTTATAGTCGACCACTCGTTTGACAGCTACAAGAACCTTCATGGATTCCTCGTTACTCTCCGGTGAAAAGAAAGTCGCCCGGGCGAACCTGGCGGTTGATGATCATGGGCGCAAGGGCACCTCTAAAAACGCCGGCATGAACCACACATGACCTTGCTCACGGGAGTGAAGACCATTCGTCAGTGATGACCGATGAGTCATTCATTATCGCGGCGTGTAAACTGCGCGTCCAAACCTCGCAATTCGTCACTTTGTGCTGCCTTCGCCCTGTCTTTAGAGGTGCTCTTGAAACCAACAGTCAGCCTACGGCGAGCGCAAAACCGCCCGTATATTGACCGGAACGCCTATTCCGGTCAATACGGCAAAATGGTCAGTCATAAGCCGTACGTCAGTGATTTATCTGGGCTGCGGCGATTTCAAACAAACGTTTGTATTGGACCCTGAGAGTGGTGTAGATATAATGCGCCGCTTAGAGAGAGAGCCGCGTCTCATCCATTGTCGCTTTCGTCGCCTCGCGAAGGAAACAACGGATGCAACGCCAAACCTCCAATTAGAAAAAACTGTGAGCCTTGAGTAGGAGATAGCCTGTGGAACGCGAATACATGGAATTCGACGTGGTCATCGTCGGTGCCGGCCCCGCTGGCCTGTCTGCCGCTTGCCGACTGAAACAGAAGGCCGCCGAAGCCGGTAAGGAAATCAGCGTCTGCGTGGTCGAAAAAGGTTCCGAAGTCGGCGCGCACATCCTATCCGGCGCGGTGTTCGAGCCCCGCGCCTTGAACGAATTGTTCCCGGACTGGAAAGAACTCGGCGCCCCGTTGAATACGCCCGTCAAGCGCGATGACATTTATGTCCTGAGGAACGCCGAGGCCGCGAGCAAAATCCCTGACTTCTTTGTGCCCAAGACCATGCACAACGAAGGCAACTATATTATTTCCCTGGGCAACCTGTGCCGCTGGTTGGCCCAGCAGGCCGAGAACCTGGGCGTGGAAATCTACCCGGGCTTCGCCGCTCAGGAAGCCCTGTTCGATGAAAATGGCGTGGTTCGCGGGATCATTACCGGCGACTTGGGTGTCGATCGCGAAGGCCATCCGAAAGAAGGCCTCTATACCCCAGGGATGGAGCTGCGTGGCAAGTACACGCTGTTCGCCGAAGGCTGCCGTGGGCACATCGGTAAACAACTGATCAAGCGCTTCAACCTGGACAGCGAAGCCGACACCCAGCACTACGGCATCGGCCTGAAGGAAATCTGGGAAATCGATCCGGCCAAACATCAACCCGGCCTGGTGGTGCACACCGCCGGCTGGCCGCTGGACATCATGGGCACCGAGAACACCGGTGGTTCCTTCCTCTATCACCTGGAAAACAACCAGGTGGTGGTCGGCCTGATCGTTGACTTGTCCTACAGCAACACCTTCCTGTCGCCGTTCGACGAATTCCAGCGCCTCAAGCATCACCCGGTACTCAAGCAATATCTGGAAGGTGGCAAGCGCGTTAGCTACGGTGCCCGCGCCATCGCCAAGGGCGGCCTGAACTCGCTGCCGAAAATGGTCTTCAAGGGCGGCGCGCTGATCGGTTGCGACCTCGGCACCTTGAACTTCGCCAAGATCAAGGGCAGCCACACTGCCATGAAATCCGGCATGCTCGCCGCCGAGGCCGTAGCCGATCGACTGTTCGCCGAGTCCGAGGGCGGTGATGAACTGACTGCCTATGTCGACAGCTTCAAGAACAGCTGGCTGTATGAAGAACTGTTCGCCAGCCGCAACTTCGGTGCAGCAATCCACAAGTACGGCGCGATCGTCGGCGGCGGTTTCAACTGGCTCGACCAGAACATCTTCGGCGGCAAGATCCCGTTCACCCTGCGCGACACCACGCCGGATTACGCTTGCCTGAAACCGGCAGCCGAATGCAAGAAGATCGACTACCCGAAACCGGACGGCAAGCTCAGCTTCGACAAGCTCAGCTCGGTGTTCATCTCCGGTACCAACCACGAAGAAGAACAGCCTTGCCACCTGAAGCTGACGGACCCGAGCATCCCGATCAGCAAGAACCTGCCGTTGTACGACGAACCCGCCCAGCGCTACTGCCCGGCCGGCGTATACGAAGTGATCACCAAGGAAGACGGCGAGAAGCGCTTCCAGATCAACGCCCAGAACTGCGTTCACTGCAAGACCTGTGACATCAAGGACCCTGCGCAGAACATCACCTGGGTCACGCCGGAAGGCGCTGGCGGGCCGACTTACCCGAACATGTAAGCCGACACGCTGAACATCAAGGCTCCCGTAATGGGGGCCTTTTTGTTGCCTGCGATTCTGGAAACCGCACCGAACCAGTGTGGGAGCGAGCCTGCTCGCGAAAGCAGTTTATCATCCAACAACAATGTCGACTGAGACACCGCTTTCGCGAGCAGGCTCGCTCCCACAGGGTTCCTGAACAGCTCAGGCGACGCGCTCTTCCCCAGGGTTGCGCTCGAAGTAACGCTTGTACTCCCGGCTGAACTGCGACGGGCTCTGATACCCCACCTGGTGCGCGACCTGGGCCACGCCCATGCCCTCGATCAGCAGCAGCCGCTGGGCCTTGAGCAGGCGCAATCGCTTGAGGTACTGCACCGGCGACAACAATGTGCTGCGCTTGAAATGCTCATGAAAGGTCGAGGCACTCATGTTCGCGCAACTGGCCAGCGTCTCGACGTTCAGCGGCTCGGTGAAGTGCGCATGCAAATGGTTCAGGGCCACGGCAATCCGCGCGAACTGCCCTTGCTGTTCCACCAGCGCCCGCAACACATCGGCCTGAGGCCCGCGCAACGCGACGAAGAGCAACTCCCGCAGCCGCACCTGGCCCATGACCTGACATTCCAATGGATCGTGCAAGCAGCGCAACAACCGCTCGACAGCCCCACGCATGGCGTCGTCGAGCACCGCGCTGGTCATCGACTCCGGTGTCTGCGGCGGCAGGTTCCGACCGGGCATCAATCCCATGGCCAGCACCAGCTCCCCCAGCATCGCCCGATCGATCGCAACGGAAACGCCATACAGCGGAGCATTGGGCATGGCGTAGGTTTCGCATTCGAACGGCACCGGCAACGCTTGGATCAGATAATGCCCGGCGCCATATTCCAGCGTGCGTGGCCCCAGGTAGGCCAGTTTGCTGCCTTGGGCAATGATCACCAGGCTCGGCTCGTAGAGCTGCGGGCCACGAGCGACGTCCTGACTGGCCCGCAGCGCGTGCACGCCAGGCAGGCGCGTAGGGACGAAACCGTCACGGGTCGCCAAGGGTTCTATCAGCGAAACCAGCGTGGCATTGGCATCGAGATGGCGGGTCAACAACATGGGCAAAAACTTCACGAAAAAAGGGATGAAACCATCATCGCAGGTCTGGCGTCACATGAAATCAAATCCTGGCCAACGCCGGAGGATTAGGCATGACAGGCGTAGGAATCGCCATCGCCGCCTGCCGTCAGGACTCCCAGAATGGAACCCCTCACCGTTCACTGCTTAGCGAGGTCCATCATGTACACAGCCATCGGATATGCCGCCCAATCGGCCACCACTCCCCTCGCCCCGATGAAGTTCGAGCGCCGCAGCCCGCGCGCCGACGACGTGGCGATCGACATCCTCTACTGCGGGGTCTGTCACTCCGACATCCACCAGGCCCGCAATGAATGGGGCATCGCCGTTTACCCGTTGATGCCCGGCCATGAAATCATCGGAAAAGTCACCGCCGTCGGTGCGAATGTCACCGGCCACAAAGTCGGCGATCTGGTAGGCGTGGGCTGCATGGTCGACTCCTGCCGCGAGTGCGAAGCTTGCCGGTCCGATCTTGAGCAATACTGCCTGGAAGGCATGACCCAGACCTACGCCAGCCCGGACCGCATAAGTGGCGGCCACACCATGGGCGGCTATTCCGACAGCATCGTGGTCAGCGAGCACTTTGTGCTGCGCATCCCGCAAACGCTTGACCCGGCCAGCGCCGCACCGCTGCTCTGCGCCGGCATCACCACTTACTCGCCGCTCAAGCACTACGGCGTGAAGGCCGGTGACAAGGTCGGCGTGCTGGGCATGGGCGGCCTGGGCCACATGGGCATCAAGTTCGCCAAGGCCATGGGCGCGGAAGTGACGCTCTTTACCCGCTCGGCAAGCAAGGCTGAAGAAGCCCGTCGCCAAGGCGCGGACCATGTGATTGTGTCCACCGACGCTGAACAGATGGCAGCCGCGGCCGGACGCTTCAACTTCCTGCTGGACACCATTCCGGTGCAGCACGACCTCAATCCCTACCTCGACACGCTGCATTTCAACGGCGTGCACATCATCGTGGGCTTGGTCGAGCCGGTCGACCCACCGGTACACGCGGCAAAACTGATCCTGGGTCGCCGAGTGCTCGCCGGCTCGCTGATCGGCGGTATCGCAGAAACCCAGGAGATGCTGGATTTCTGCGCTGAGCACAACATCAGCTGCGACATTGAAATGCTCGACATCCGCCAGATCAACGAGGCCTACAGCCGCATGATCGCCGGGGACGTGAAGTACCGCTTCGTCATCGACATGGCGACGCTCAAGGCCTGACGCTCGTCAGACCTTGGCACCCAACTCCGCCGACAGCCGGGCTGTGACCCCTTTGACCAGGGGAATCAGCTCGGCCATTTTCTCCAGCGGCATGTACGGCACGGTGCTGGCGATGCTGATGCCGGCGACGATGCGCTTGCCGGCGTCGCGGATCGGCGCCGCCACACATCGGATCGACGGCTCGTTGTCCTCCAGGTCGAAGGCATAGCCCCCCGCCACATACGCCACCATTCGTTGCTGGAACTGCTCCCAGGATTGCTCCTGGTGTTGTGGCCAGAATTGATTCTTCCCACCCGCCGGCAGGCTGATTTCATACAAACGCTTCCATTGTTCCTGCGAGTCATCAAGCATCAGCGCCTTGCCGATCCCGGTCCGCGCCAACGGCATGCGATGGCCCACACGCGAGCGCATCTCCGGGCCGTTTCGCCCCGGATTCTTCAACAAGTACAAAACCTCGTCGCCCTCGCGGATCGCCAGGTGAACGGTGTCCCCGGTCAGCGCCGACAGCTCGTCCAGGTACGGCCCCGCCAGGCTCACCAATGGCAATTCTTCCCGGGCCTGGAAACCCAGTTCGATCAACTTCGGCCCCAGCAGGTAGCCCACTTGCGGCACCACA
>NZ_JAOSHO010000040.1 GCF_025917275.1 Pseudomonas agronomica
TTGCACTCGGCAGCTCCTACAGGGCTCAACCCTGCAGGAGCGAACTACTGAGGGTTTACAGTTCGATTTTCACGGCCTGGGAAGCCCGGGTCGCCTTGGCGCGGGCCGCTTCGATGGATTCGTCGCGGGCCAGGGCCACACCCAGGCGGCGCTGGCCGTTGACTTCCGGCTTGCCGAACAGGCGCAGCGCCGTGTCCGGTTCGCTCAGGGCGGCGCCCAGGTTGGCGAACGCGGTCTGGGTCGATTGGCCTTCCACCAGGATCACCGCCGAGGCCGATGGGCCGAACTGGCGGATCATTGGAATCGGCAAGCCGAGGATGGCGCGGGCGTGCAGGGCGAACTGCGACAGGTCCTGGGAAATCAGCGTCACCAGGCCGGTGTCATGTGGGCGCGGCGAGACTTCGCTGAACCACACCTGATCGCCCTTGATGAACAGCTCGACGCCAAACAGGCCACGACCACCCAGGGCCTCGGTCACCGCCTTGGCCACGCGCTCGGATTCCGCCAGGGCCGCCGGGCTCATGGCCTGTGGCTGCCAGGATTCCTGATAGTCGCCCTTTTCCTGACGGTGGCCGACCGGTGCGCAGAACGTGGTACCGCCCACATGACGCACGGTCAGCAGGGTGATTTCGTAGTCGAAATCGATGAAGCCTTCGATGATCACGCGGCCTTTGCCAGCGCGGCCGCCTTCCTGGGCGTAATCCCAGGCTTTCTGCACGTCTTCAACGCTGCGCAGCAGGCTCTGGCCTTTGCCCGAGGAACTCATCACAGGCTTGACCACACACGGGAAACCCAGGGTTTCGACGGCCTTGCGGTAGTCTTCCACGGTGTCGGCGAAGAAGTATGGCGAGGTCGGCAGGCCCAGCTCTTCGGCGGCCAGGCGACGGATGCCCTCGCGGTTCATGGTCAGTTGCGCGGCGCGGGCCGTAGGAATCACCGTGAAGCCCTCGGCTTCCAGTTCCACCAGGGTCGCGGTGGCGATGGCTTCGATTTCCGGCACGATGTAGTGCGGCTTCTCGGCCTCGATCACGGCGCGCAGGGCGGCGCCGTCGAGCATGTTGATCACATGGCTGCGGTGGGCCACTTGCATGGCCGGCGCGTTGGCGTAGCGATCCACGGCAATCACCTCAACGCCCAGGCGCTGTAGTTCGATTACCACTTCCTTGCCCAGCTCGCCGCTGCCACACAACAAAACGCGGGTCGCGGTGGGCGACAATGGAGTTCCGATACGGGTCATCTGAAGGTCCTCAAACAGGAGCGGATCATCGGGGGCGCGCGCCGGGCGAGCTTCCCATGGAAGAAAGCGCGGCATTTTACATGAACCGCGTCAGCCGGCGACGGCCTGTTTGCGCACACGCCAGGCCATGATCAGCCAGACGGCGGTGACCCCGGCGAATTTCGACAGCAACGCAGTGATCACCACGGCTGGGGTCAAGGCGTCGATCAGACCGAAGAAAATGAAGGTGTCCAGCGGAATGCTCAGGGCCGAGCTTATCCACAGGCGATCGTGCAGTGGGCGCTTGGTGATCGTGAACACCAGCCAGTCGATGCATTCGGATACCGCGAACGCCGTGGCGCTGGCCAGGGCGATGGTCGGGTCGGAGGTGATGTAGGACAACACCAGCGCTGCCAACATCGCCGCGATGGCACCATGGCCGAAACGGGTCTGCACCATGTCGCGCAGGATAAACACCAACCCGCCCCAGGCCGACCAGATGACGTCCAGGTGCGGCGCGGCCGAGAAGGCGAAGTTGATCAGCACGACGCTGCTGATGTAGGCGAGCAGGAAAAGCATGGGGCCGGGTACCTGGTGGGTTGGGATGTAGGGCGAAACGACCGTGGCGAGGGAGCTCGCTCCCGGTGGGCTCTGTAGGAGCTGGCGAAGCCTGCGATCTTTTCGCTTGCGACCCGATTGTCCGGGACAAGATCGCAGCCTCGCTTCGCTCGACAGCTCCTACGCGCAGCACAGCCGCCACAAGGGTTGGCGGCGTCAGTGGATGGAGGGTACGTCAGCCACCGCCCGTCCCTCAATCTTCCTCACTGTCATCCAGCTTCCAATACCCCACCGCCTTCACGAAATCCTGGTCCAACCCTTTTTCCTCCAGCAACACCTTGCGAATCTGCCGAGACACCTTGCTTTCGGTCGCGACCCAGGCATACAGCTTGCCCGCCGGCATTTCCAATTGCTGCACGGTGCGCAGCAGGCTGTCCTGGCGGCCCTCGCGCAGTACCCAGATCACGTGCACCTGCGCCGGGCTTTGGAGGACTTGCTGTTCGGCGCCATTCGCCACTTCCACCACCACCAGGGCCCGCCGATTGGGCGCCAGGCCTTCGAGGCGGCGTGCGATGGCGGGCAGGGCGGTTTCGTCGCCGATCAGCAGGTAGCTGTCGAAGATGTCCGGCACGATCATCGAGCCCCGTGGCCCGGCGATGTAAAGGTGTTGCCCCGGCGCCGCCTGCGTCGCCCAGGTCGCGGCGGGGCCGTCGCCGTGGAGCACGAAGTCGATGTCCAACTCCAGTGTGTCGAGATCGTAGCGGCGCGGCGTGTAGTCGCGCATCTCGGGCATCGGTCCCTGGGCTTTGCCGGCAGTGGGGTTGAAGTTTTCCAGGGCGGCCAGTTCCTCGGCGTTCTGCGGGAACAACAGCTTTACGTGATCGTCCGTGCCCAGGCTGACAAACCCGGCCAGTTCCGGCCCGCCGACGGTGATGCGGCGCATGCGTGGGGTCAGGTCGACGACGCGTAGCACTTGCAGGCGGCGGCGTTTGATTTCGTGGTTGACGCGATGGATGGTGTTTGGATCGACTTCAGTCATGCTTCTACTCCGAAACGTTTCGACGGTCTGGGCCGCTCATTTATACACCCCTTGGGTTATAGACGGGGGACAGGCTCGTGGCTTTACACCGTGCATTATCCCGACACAACAAACCGGTCGGCTCGCGGGCAGGCGTCGCTATGCTCGTTGAACCAATGGATTTCAAGGATGAACCATGTCAGCAAGTCTGCATCAATTCACGCCATCCCTGACGGCGATCGACCCCCGGGGCCTGGATGTCCGTCAGGTGGCTTATCACCGATCGAAACCGTCGCAGGCCCCCGAGGCCCGCATCAGCCGACAAGTATTCGGCGCCAGCGGTCTTTTGCTCGAACAATGGGACCCGCGCCTGGGCGAAATGCGCCCGTCTGGCGCACAGCCCAACCAGGCCCGGCGTTATTCCCTGTCCGGGCAACCGCTGCTCACCCGGAGCATCGACGCCGGTTGGCGGGTGATGTGGCGGGGCGGGGCGGGTCAGTTGCTTGACGTGTGGGATGGTCGACGCTCGCACCAGCAACATCAATACGACCACCTCATGCGGCCGATGGCGGTGTTCGAGCGTACGGTCGAAGAACCCCGGCCACGTTGTGTCGAGCGCCTGATCTATGCCCCCGGCGCGCCAGACGCGGCGCGGCGCAACGCCTGTGGTCGGGTGATTCGCCATGACGACCCGGCGGGCACGGTGTTCTACGAGCATTTTGGCCTGTGGGGCCGACCGTTGAGCGTGGCGCGGCGCTTTTGCAACGCACAAACGGTGGATTGGCCGTTGTCCGAAGGTGACCGTCACCTGCATCTCGAAGCGCCAAGCTACCTGACAACCTGGCATTACAACGCGGCGGGCGACCTGCTTGCGCAAACCGACGCCAAGGACAATCGCCTGGAGCACACCTACGGCGTCGATGGGCAACTCGCCGCGACGCGGCTGATTGCCCGGGGCGGGCGTCCTCAATGGCTGGTGGACCAGCGGCGCTACAACGCCGGCGGACAGATCGAGTCCGAGCGGGCCGGCAACGGCGTGGTCAGCCGGACCCGCTACAACGAGGCCGACGGTCGGGTCCTGGGGATGACCAGCCGCATCGAGAACACCCTGCTGCAAGACCTGGCCTATCAATACGACCGAGTCGGCAATGTCGTGACCGTCACCGACTCGGCCCAGCCGGTGCGCTGGTCCAGCAACACGCGGGTCGATCCGGTCCAGGCCTATCGGTACGACACGCTGTACCAACTGGTGGAAGCCAGCGGACGGGAAAACAGCAGCAATGCCGCCGGCGTTGCGCCGTCGGCCCTGGTCACCTTCGGCACCGACGACGGCAGCCAAGTGCGCCAATACGTGCGCCATTACAGCTATGACGCCGGCGGCAACCTGACGCGATGGCGCCATGTGCCCAGTTGCGGTTCGGGTTACACCCATACGATGGTCGTCGCCTCGCGCAGCAATCACGCGCTGTCCGGCGGCACTTCGCCCGGCTTGGGCAGCGGCTTCGATGCAAATGGCAATCTGGACATGCTCGTCCGGGGCCAACCAATGCACTGGAACGCTCGCAATCAACTGGCGCGCGTGACGCAGGTCTTGCGTGACGAGGCCGCCAGCGACGATGAAAGCTATGTCTACGACAGCGCCGGGGCCCGGGCCATCAAGCGTCGGCGTTACCGGGCCTACCGGGTGGAGCACACTGAGGAGGTGCGTTACCTGCCGGGCCTGGAAATTCGTCGTAACAGCGCCACCGGGGAACAGCTGAATGTCGTCAATGCCGACATCGGCGGCCAGAGCGTACGGGTACTGTGCTGGGAGCAGCACCCGACGGTGCCGGCCCTCACGATCCAGTCGCGCTTCAACCTGCGCGATCACCTGGGCAGCAGCACCCTGGAACTGGACGAGAACGGGCAGGTACTCAGCCAGGAAAGCTACTACCCCTATGGCGCCACGGCGTGGTGGGCGGCCAGAAACGCCACCGAAGCGAGCTACAAGACCCTGCGCTATTCGGGCAAGGAGCGCGATGCCAGCGGGCTTTACTCCTACGGCTTGCGCTATTACGCACCGTGGTTGATGCGCTGGATCAACCCCGATCCAGCCGGTGCCGAGGGCGGGTGGAACCTGTATGCGATGGTCGCGGGCAATCCGATCAGCCAGGTGGACCCACAAGGAGCAACGCCCACCCGCAGGAGGGGATCGCTGGATTCCGGGGTAGCCTCGATGACCTCGGCGAGCCCTGTCTCCATGACTGCGAGCCAACGTTTCCAGGCAGCCGCCTCCGCAGGCGTCCGTGACTACCTGGCGGCTGATATCAGTCTTTACATCGGGGTGGCGCTGGACCAGCTATTCGAGGCAACTGCTGCTACCCCCAGGCTTAATCAGGCCTTGAGAGGTGTGGTCGCCTCGCTGGATGGGCTGGCTGTCGGGCATATGACTGCCGGGTTGGCGGGCCGCACGACAAGCATGGCCTATTTGCTGGGGGCGATCGCTGCAATGGTCACGGCCATTGGATTTGCGCTGCATACCGAGGATTCAGCCTCGGAAGAAACCTGGGATCCCATCGCTCGGGCGCGGCTTGTCGGCCATGTACGTGCTTTGTCCCGAGAACTGGGGCAGCAAGTGATGCGAGGGCTGGGTACCGATGCGCCGTGGGGCGACGTGTCGGTTTCGAACCGCCTTCCCAGGGTCGGATTCGCCGCGGTGGGCTACTCGATGGCAACCGTTGCCAACGCGATGTATGGCCTGCAGATTCCCGGTCCCTTGCAATCGAACATCAGCCCGGCGATCGAGGCTTTTGACGGGCTGGTGGGCACGGCTATCCGCAGCGGTCACGGTGCTGTTTCGGCAAATCCTCCCTCAGCGACGCCAATCCAGCCTCCCGATCGCCAGGGATTATTCCATGGCGGCATGACCAGGATGTTCGCCCAGGTCTTCTCGTTCTGGAGCGGCGTGGCCATCGAGGCGGTTTCCGCCGCTGTTACCGGTTTGTCGCCGGAGCGACAAGGTGCCAGGGCGCGCAGTGTCGTGGCGGCGGCGCGCGGGATCGCCTCGGGCTTGACCGAGTTTCGAGGGGTGTTGATGGCTGCCGCCAGAGGCGGATTTGCCAGGCGAACTTCGTGGCTGCCCTCGATCACGGCTCGGAGCAACAGCCGCTAAGGACCTCGTGGGGGCAAAATCTGCCCCCACGACATCCGCTCACATCGCTTCGGCGGAGGGGGCTGGCATGTCCGCCCAGGTATCGTTTTCATCCTCATTCACGGTGTACCAGGCCCAATAGGTGACTCGGCGCATGGACCCGCTGGCGGTCAATGTCCGCGTTGGCCGACCCAATGGGTCATGGAACTGCCGGTCGCTGTGGCCCAGTTTGCGCAGGGACTGGTCATTGATGTAGTGATGAGTGTTGGCGAAATACGGACGATAGACCCGGATGGTCAGGCCCTTGTTGTTGTATTCGACCCGCTCGCTGATGCGCCAGCGCGGGTTGGCCTGAACAGTCAGCAGTTGCCCGGGCACCGGCTGGTCATCTGCGGCGTTGGGCGGCTGGATCATCAGGTTGCCCTTGTCGTCCACGGCATGGGCGGGCCCAGGTTCGGTCTCCTGTTTGCTTTGCAGGACGCGGCCAAATCCATCCCAGCAAGTCAGGTTGACGCGGATCTTCTGCTCCGGGTCGCCGGGGTAACGGTCAGCCTGCAGTTGGACTGCATGCATCGGTTCCCGTGGGATCGCTTCGATGATGGCCTTGAGGGTGGCTTCGCTGTTGCTCAACGCGCGGCTTGCAGTGTCGAGTCGAAGCCTGGCCGTGGCGCGAATGTGGCCGCTGGGCAACAGGTAGCCTTGGCTTATCCATTGCTCGCTCGATTCGGGGCGCCAGGTGACCGCGCCCATCCAACTGAATCGGTCGTAGGCGTGCGCAGTGGCGGCATCTTGTAACAGCGCTCGGGGTGTTTCGATTGCACGGTTGGGTGTGTCATCCGGCGGACGGATATACCGACCGTGCACATGGAAGCCGACGGGTCGGCCTTGCTCCCGACCGTTGAACGCACTGGCAAGCAACTGACCGAAACCGTCGTAGAGCGCTTCCTGCGTTGTGCCATTGGGGTCGGTAATCGTCACGGGCAGCAAGGTCCGATAGTCGGAACTTACCTGAGTGACGCATCCATCCGGCTGTTTGATAGCGGCCAGTTGGCAAGAATATGAATCGTAGATCAGCACGGTTTCATCATGGTCGGGCGACGTTCTGGACGTTCTGATTCGACAGAATTGGCTGACGGGTGCATAGCGGGAAAAGTTGCGCCGGATGGCCCAGAGGCCATGATCGGTTTGGGCTGCTTCCTGCTGATTGGCAAAGAAGAACAAACCCATGGGTCGATAACCGATTTCCAGGAGCTTCAGCTCGAATTCCTTCGACGGGTAGGGTGGCAGGTCCGGGATGTCGGCGTAGGCGCCGAGGGCGTTGGGGGCCAGCTCGGCGGTTTCCAGATGGTCGGCCAGGCCCTGGAAGCCAGCGCTACCGGGTTGCAAGGTTGCCCCTTTTCCTCCGGGTTCGCGGTAGTGCTGTACGGACAGGGCGCTCAATTCTCGTACGGCCCAAGGGCTCAACGGGCCGGCCGTTTCGTCCAGCAGTCGTTCACAGGAAAAACTCGCGGACGTCAGGTGTGGATGCGTTCGCTTGTCCAGCACGAGTACATTGCTGCGCTGGCGCCAAGGCAGGCCCAGGCGCCAGCGTTGGGGAGCGGTCAGGTGAATGAACTGCGCCAGGGTTTCACTCAAGTAGAAGGCCTGCTGCGCCTCGTCGTGCGTATCGCGCCACCATTGCTGCTGGTGGGCATTGGTGAGCTGCGGGGGAGGATCGTCATGGACGGTTTTGCGCCGTGCATGGTGAACCGTGACGTAATGCACGGGGCTGCCAAAGGCGTCCCAGCGGAGGTTGACCTGATGCTGGCAGACCGGATCATCCGCGACGCGCTCATATTGAAGAGCCATGGACTCCAGCCTCAGCACCTGCGTGCGGGCATAGCGTTGCTCACCCCTTTCATAGGGCAACTGACGCACCCGGTACCGATGTTCCCGCACCGAATAAGGCACCTGTCCCGCCATCACTCCATCGGCCCAAACCTCGACCCGCAACTCGGCGCCGCTGAGGGCGTGCATGGCCTCGTCGAGCAGAGAAGGATCAGGCATCTCGATCACGTCGTCTTGCTGCTCGGTAGGCAGTGGGCCGGATGCCCGATGTCGGCTCAGCAACGTCTTGCCCAGGACCAGCGCCTGCGGGTCGTGAGCGCTGTAGCCTTCGCGAGGCATGTCCAAGGCCTGACCATTGTGAAACCAGGTCTTGGTCAATACCGGCGCGCTGTAGCTGTCCTCGGGCAGGTCGCCGGGATGATGTTCGGCATCACGGTGCAACAGCAACCCATAGCCGCGGAAAGCCTGTTCGCGTCGATCGTAGTAACCCTGCCGATAGCTGAACGTCTGGGTGTGGCTGGCGCCGGTGATTTCATCCAGCACGGTTTGCCGACTGACCAGTGGCACCGCAAAAGGCACCTGGCAAACTGCGGGCTTGGCGTCCAGGCGCAGCGCCTGTTTTTCGTCCAGCCATTCCTGGGCACTGCTGCGATAGTCGATGTGGGTACGTGTGCCCATATTGTTTTCGGTTTGGCGCAGCAGGTACGGTTTATTGGCGAAAAAGTCGTAGCGCCAGTGGCGGGGTGACGGATGCGGCGTGCTCAGTATCAGGCTGGGAAACCCCAAGCCCTGCAGGTCGGCAATGCTCACCTGGCTGCGCGCGTCGTAACGTACACCGTCGGGCCACCGCACCTTCACGGGCTGAGGAGCGAACCCGTTGCCGCCCAGGTTGCGCAGGATCGAAAAACTGTCAGCTTCCAGGTACACCAGGTCCGCGGCCCCGGCCCCGTCGAGATCGGCCAGCAAAACCCGGGATGCCTGGAAGGTTTCGGGGGGGAAGGGCAGGCTGGCGAACACCCAACCTTTGCCAAAGTGTCCTGCGCCAAGAGCAGGCCAGCATTTCACTTCGTTGTGGCGGATACGCACCAGGTGTTGCTGGCCGCTACCCAGCACATCACAGAACACCACCAGCTCCGATGGCGATCCGGTGATCGACGGCAGGTCATCCTCGTCGGCGGTGCGTGGGATCGCTATTTGCGGGGCAAATCCGTCCTGTTTTCGATTGGCGAACAGTCGAACGCTGCGCGGACCGATCATGACAAAATCCAGCAAGCCGGCGCCCATCACGTCGGCCAGCGAACCTTGTGGATGAAGAAACTCGACGGGGACGGCGTTGAAGGGCACGAAGCCCGACCAATCGCCGGTACTGTCGAGACTGAAGAAGCCACTCATGCCGGGACGGGCCACCAGCCAGTCCAACTGGCCGTCGCCGGTGACGTCCAGCAACATCTGGCGCCCGGGCCGCGCACGGTCGGCCACCGGGACCTTGGGCAGCGCTCGAGGGGCGCCATAGGTCAGGTCGTTGCCCTGTGTCCTTAGCGGCTCGCGGTAGTACCAGGCTTTGTCGTCGCGGTACAACAGGCCCGGTACCCCTTCGCCGAACAGATCTGCGATGAAGTAGCGCTGTCCGTCATTGAAGCCGGCGTACTGGAACGAGGTGTAGCGATGCACGTCCCGTTTCAACCGGCCTGATTGATAAAGCAGTTCCAGCGGCGGATGACTCGACAATCTTCCGTTGGCGTCAATGGCTTGCTCATGTGCGGCCGTCAGCAGGCTGTACGAATCATCGCCGGATGGGTGCTCCAGCAGCAGGCGCCTGACGAGCACGGGCGTCGGTCCCATGCCGGTTTCGTCTGGAAAACAGTGAAACATCAGGACCTGGCGACACAGGCGCAAGGTGCGAAGCTCAAAACCGTAGGCAAAACTTGAGAAAGGATCCCGGCGTGGCAGCCAGTCCGAGCTCGCGTCATAGGGCGGCGGCTTATCGATGGCGCTGGTGCGTTCGCCATAGTCCAAGACCAGTTCGAAATGCCACTTCACATCCGGCGGGACATCACCGGCCCACAGATATAAGTGCTCGTGGTCCGCCGCGCTGAAATTGCCATAGCGAATGCGCTCCAGGTAGCGCTGGGCCCGGGTTTCCCGAGGATGACGCGTGCGTTCGCTTTCCTCCCGGTACTGGTAATGAATATGCTCGCCGAAGGGGTTCAGGCTTTCCTGCAACAACCACTGGGCGACCTTCAGCGGGTTATCCGGATCGGCGATGCGGCCCCGGGTCGTTCTGCCATAGAGATGCACGCCACCGTCGGCGCCCTGTACCAACCAGAAACCCGCGGGATCGTTTTCCGAGCGCCAATGCTCCCAACGCGAGAAATCGCTCTCGACCCGAGGGAAATGACGGACGACGGTGTAGGTCGTGTCCAGCGCAAGGTCGTTGAAATATGCATGAAGCGTCTCCACCACGGCTCCCTGGGCGTCTCGCTCGGGCAGCAAGGGCTGGCCATCGGGGCAGAGGATGACGTCTTGCGCCGTGTAGGAGGGAACACCCTTGCTGGCGCGCCGCGAAATGGCGCCCAGCGGCAGGGTCCAACCCAACCCGAACGGGCCGTTGCCGGCGGTGCTCTGATAGATCAAGGCCAGGGCCGGCGCGTAGCCGCGCCCAGCTGTAATCGGCAGGCCAATCTCGAACGTCGCCGTGCCGCTGGCGCCGATGTCACCCCAGCCTCTGCCGAGGCCGGTCAGTGCACCACCGCTCTTGGGCAGCGCGGGCATGTCGATGGCGGAGGGTTCGGAGGCTGTGTTCATCGATGCTCTCCCGTGCCAGGCCGGGCGGTGTAGCGCAGGTGGACGATGATGTCGGTGATCGATTCGAGCAGCGCTTGCTGATTGCCGGGGTTGGGGAACGCCAGCGTCCAGGACGAGATGGCACCGGTGAATTCGAAGGGCAGGTATCGGTCGTCACCGAAATTGAGCATGAACTGGCCGCTGTCGTCGAACCCGGTCGAAAGGGCCACCTGCTGGTTGGAGCGCTTGTCGGTAAAGACGGGTTTGTCATCCGCTCCCAGAATCGTGTTGCTGGTCTGGGTCAGTATGGCCTTGATGTCTTCGTAAGGACCCAGTGTCGCGGGCAGCGAGACGCTGATGCTTTTGATGCGTCGAAGCATCTGGCCTGGGTAGTCGGCCTCGAACAGGCCTTGAGGCAGCTCGAAGGTCAGCGTGCCGCCGCTGATCACCGACCTCATCAGGTCGGACCATGGATCAGACGATGGATTTTGCTCGGCCTGGGGCGTCAGTACGCCAACCTTGCAGATCGTCATTTTTTGCCGCAGTGAGAGCGTCTTGACGATTTCCAGGTCTCGTCGATGGTCTTCCACATAGGCTTTGCTCATCTTCATCAGGTCGAGTTTCAACGACTCACCTGCCAGCAACCCGCGGTAATTGTTGTTCCATGTGTCTTTCTGGAAAAAGCTTCTGTCCTTGGCCAGTTCAAATCGCCAACAGGCTTCGGCATCCAGGCACAACGAAAGGGCGATGCCATAAGCCTCGTGATAGAGGGTCGCGAGTTGGCCGTTCAGCCATTGATAAAGCTGTGCCCTGGAGAAGCGTTTGTTCAGCAGTTGGTAAATCGACCAGGTTTGCGCGAGGGATGTTCGAGCCACTTGAAGTTGCAGTCGTGAAGCTTTTGCCTGCTGCTGGTAGACCTTGAACTGGCTATCGAGCTGGACGAGCTCAAGGTCCGCCTGTTCCTTGGCATAGGCCCACTCTTCGGCCCGACGGGCAAATTGTGCGGATCGGTCCAGCATGTTGGCGGCATTGCGAGACGCGCTTGCAACGCCTTCAGCCGTGGCCTGGGCGGCAAACGCCAAACCCTCCCAGCGCATGCCACCGTTGGAGAAACCGAAAATATTCGGCGCGAGCATGGCGACGCCGGCCAGGGCGCCTGCTCCGGCTGCGACCAACTCTGCGGAAGCCGCGATCATGTGGTGTTCGTTCGCTGCGGTTTCTTCCTGGCTGATGCCTTCGTTGAGCTGCTTGGCGAAGAACCGGACGCGGGCCTCGATCAGGGCACGGCCTGCCTGTAGTGCCTCAAGGTTTTTCTGGTCGATGAGCAGGGCCTGGGTGTGCTGCTCGACCACGATCTTGGCGAGGTCCCAGGCATGTTGTTGTTGCAGTTGGAGATGCTCGGCCTGTTCCTGCCGTTCGATCAGTGACAGCAAGGTATTGCCGAATTGAATGATGTGGTCCACGGCACCCATGGCGTGCGCGGCCAAGGCCTGGAAGCGGTAATGACTGACGGAACGCAAAGCCCCTCCGGCTGGGGTGGCACCCGCACCGAACACGGCATTCGGACTGCCGAACGCCAGAGCACTTGGTGATTGGGCAAAAAGTGTCAGGTGCAAGGGGTTGCTGTTGATGTCCAGATTGTGGCGAAGGTTGTACAAGCGGCTCTCAAGCTTGTCCCATCGTGCTGTCAGCGCGGGGTTGAACGGTTGGAGCAGGTAGCCGGTGTCTTTGAGCCAAGGCGTTGCGTCCTGCTTTTTGACAGCGATTGGAATAACCGCAAGGGGCATGTCCTTTTCGAGCTGGCGCAATGCAGCGGATTTGCCCTGGGCAAGGTTGCCCAGGGAAATGCTTCCCCAAGGCTCGGCCAGCATTACGGCTGGACGCGGCCCGAGCAACTGGCTGGCTTGCACATACCGGAGCTTGGCCTGCCCCAGGCTGTCCGGCGTAAGCTCTCGATACGCCGCGTCGCCCCGGTTGATCAGGATATCCAGGTAGAGCATGTACAGCGACTTTCGCAAATGAGCCGGGTTGCTCAGGGCCAGATGGTTAGGATCGTAGGGTTGCGCAAGCGCGTAGCCGGGGATGTCGCGGGTGCGTGTCAACTCGCCCAGGTTCCAGTAAGGCGGGTGTTTGGGATCGAAAATATAGCCGAGCCAGGTTTCAGCTTCCTGGTAGCGGCCTTCCTGGTTCAAACGGTAGGCCACTGACCAAGGCAGGAAGATAAACACTTCCCAAAAACTCTTGCCGTGGGCGCCGTGGAAATCCAGGGGCTCGGGACCAGTCTCTTCGGATGTTTCCGGCTCTTCCCATGTTTCGGGCCGCAAGGAAAAAAAATGATCGAGACTGAGGCTGGCGGCCCTGACCAGTTTCTTGGCGAAACGGGTATTGGTACGCAGGGGTGGGAAATTGACGTCGGTGTCGGTGAAGTCTATGAACTCCGCTTCACCCAGGCGGCTGGAGCGTGGCGCAATCGCCTCAACTGTTGTTGACGATCCCCCTTCCAGCGTCACGGATACGTATTGCAGGAGGGTCTTTGAAAGACGAAATTCCCCCCCGTTGGGTTCATACACCAATACGCCGTGGGCGAAGTATTTCGTTTCGGTGAAGGGCGCCTCCCTTAGCGATGTGCTCAGGACGCTTGAGCTTCTTAATCGTGGCGTTGCCTGCTCGTAGTCATCCAACGATGCGCTGCCTGTCAAGACGGCCATCGTGTCGTCGCTTATGATTTCGGGTGCTTCGGCGCTCGCTTTTATCGGCGCCATGATGACGTGTCGATAAAGGTGCGTGACGGGGGGCGTTCTGAGCAGGTGGAACGGTTCCCTGTAGATAAGTTTTGAAAAAAATGAAGTGCTATGGAACGACAACGTGGCGCTGTAGATGTTGTCGGCTCGGGTAAGGACGTCGTAGCGGTCGTCAGGAATGTTGGATTCGTGCTCCATGACAAAGCCGTTCTCCGACTCCAGGAATGTGGTAGTTGACTGCGTCAGGTCGATGGAGATCTGTTCGTGGCTTGTCGAGTGCTCCAGGACCAGTTGGATGACGCTCTTTTGCAGGTCCGCAGTTGAAGCGGGTAGCTGAGATATGGAGCTGAAAGTGATCCCGATATGGATGCGCGTCGACACGCTATTCGCAGGCGCTTTGCTGAGCCTCACTTTCAGGGTGAATGGATATTTTGCTCCTTGTGGTACGCCCTCGAACAAGAAGTCTTCGAGGGGCAGGAAGTCTCCCGTCAACTTCGAGGTCAGCTGGAAATGGTCGGGCATTTTCCTTGAATTGAAGGGATCCTGACGGGGTGATGTCCGTTTTACTTCCAGGGCGCCCAGATGGGTATTCACCCTTTCGTCGGCGTTCCAGTTCGAGAAAGTGAGGGGTATCACCGTGCTGGGGAGTAGATACGCGTCATGGTGGATATATTGGAAACGGTCTTTATTAACCGTCGAATACTTGATGAATTTACGGTGGTGTTCGGAGGGCAGGTGTGCAAAGTGCTTTATTGAAGCGTCGACTTGCGCAGGGATTGCCGCACCGACGGTCGCCAGTCCCCTGGGGGTATGGTGGTGGTTCAGGCCGACGGCTTGAAAGAACACTTCGTCGAACTTCACGCCGATGAATAGCCGGTCGAGATTCTTGTCATATATCGCAACCGTTTGAAGGTGGCTTTGGAAGTATGAAAAATCGTTACCCGCCGGTGCTGTCACGGCGGGAGCGGCAGACCTGTCCTGGTTGACCGCAAGCGCCAGATAATCGCTCTGGTAATACCGATCGATCACCGTTTGCGGCGTGCTCCAACTGCCATCGAATTTTTTATGGGCGTACTTGACCTGCACCTTCGGATAGCGCGATTGGTTGTGGCTGTCGTCATCCTCCCTGTACGTCACGCCTTCCACGGTTTTCAGGCTGGATCCGATGGGGCCGCCTGGCGGGGTAACCTCGGCCCAGACGACGAAGAGGCGGTTGTTGAACGTCACAGGCCGCAAGGTTTGATCCGCCAATTCTTCCGGGAAGACGATGTCGATCTTCTTCCAATCCGACCAATCCATAAATGAAGTCGAAGCCGGTTGCCGGGTCGCTGTGGACGGCACCGGTAAATCAAGTGAACGCCAGTAATAGGTGTTTTCCGAGCTGGACTTACCCACCAGGTAATAAGTGCTGGCGTCCAGCGCGGCGTGGTCGCCGTCGATATAGCCGTTGAGTGTTTCGATGTTGGCGATTTCTTCGAAGCGAGAGAGGTAGTTCTGCAGGGCCGTATGGACGCTTTTCAGGTCAATCCGGTATTGGCTGAGGTCATTTTCCAGTTGCTCGAAGCTTTCGGTCTTGTCTTGTCGCAACAGGGGGCTCAAATAGGTTTCCGGGTACGTGCGCAGCTTTTCGTGATCGCTCCAAAGCGCGTAGGCATGCAGGCGCTCCCGCCAGGCCTGCTCTTGCGACGCCGTGATGCCATGCCTCTCGTAGCCAGGTTCGAGGCCCAGCTGGATTCGGTTGATGTAGTGCTGGAGGCTGGCAATGGCAGCGGCCACTTCACTGGTGGCGACAGCCTGGCTGACCAGGACATCTATCAGCCAATATTGATAAAGGTCATCAGCGGTCTTCAGGTCGGCGAGCGTTTTATCGGCGGGTACGATGTGGGTCAGGTAACAGGCCAGCATTGCATCGCGCAGGGTTTCGTTGAGCTGCTGTTCGAGGTGCGGTGACATGGTCATTCCTTGAGCAAGTCGGTGGGGCAATCGTCGGGGCTGCTTTAAAGGGCTTCGGCGAGGGTCTTCCAATCATCCTCGGCGCTGTCTCGGGCGAGTTCGGTGGCTTTGAGCAGTGTCGTGGCTGAAAAACCGGCCTTCAAGCAGGCTTGTTGGCAGCGCATCAACCAGTCGATCTGGTTCATGGCGGTCACCACCGTTGGGCCGAGCGTTTCGGTCAGGACTCCAACTTCCTTGGCGGTCCATCCAAGCAGTGCGGCCAGTCGCGTATCGGCCTGTTTTTTATCGGCAGAAGGGGAGCGTGCCCATTCGAAGTATTCGAGCAAGACGTCTTCCGAGCGGCCGTAGGCGTCGACGTATTGCTTGACCCGATGCAGCAGATAGAAGTCGTGCAGGTGCAGTTCCAGCTTGGTTTCTTGCGGGTAGGCGTCGTCCAGCCAGCCGGGTGTTTTCATGAAATGCAGCAGTGTTTCGCTGCTCACGGGCAATTGCAGGGCGCGTTCGGCGTTGGGCATCAGCAGGGACAAATACCTGAGACGAGCGCTTTCGGAGGTTGTGTCCCTCAGGTACGTTTCGATCAGTTCGGGTATCAATGGCCGGGTTTTGGGCTGGAGCAGGTCGGTGTAATCCTCATTCTTCGGTGCACGCAGGGACGGAAACACTTCGGCAGGGGCCACGAGCATCTGCCGGCGCAAATCGCAAATGCCCACATTGCTGTCGCGCATCCAACGGGTGATCCAATCGAGGTGCATTAGCACGTCGAGGTAATCTGCGTTTTTTGTATCCGTCGCGCCTGTGTTTGCCAGGGATGGGGCCACCCATTGCTGTCGATACGCCGGCGCAAGCAGTTCGAGCAATTGGCTGCATTCCTGGACGGTAAGGCCCAGCAATTGCGCGACGCGTGCCTGTCGATAGATGGCGGAGATTGCGGCGAGGGTGCTGGTCTTTTCCTCGGGAGGGATGTTGTCGATCAGCAACCCCAACGAATCCGCCGTGTCACTGCCCCCAAATGCTGCACAGAGCCGTTGTCGGGTTGTGCTGTCGAACATTTCGCCGTCGTGTAGCAACGCCTGCTGCGTGGCGCCAGGTGAACAGAACAGTCGATCGAAAAGCGGCACCTGCCGTTCCGTGGCATGGGTCGGGATGCGGAACAGCAGGGCGGCGAACTCTTCAGCGTTCACAGCGTGGACACGGTTCCAATAACGAAAGACGCCGAGCACACGTAGCGTAGTGGCGTTCAGCGCCAGTTCTTCGTTGCCTTCACGTTTCATGGCGCTGGTCAGTAGCGTGTCGAGTTCCGCGAAGGGAATGCCAAGCCAACGTTGAAGGCGAATCATCTTGTGCAGCCTGTCAAAACGATCGGAGGTGGTGTTCGACAAGGTCCCGGCGTCCAGCAAAGCCATGGGGGATGGCCCGCCGTTGACATAGACAGCGCCGTAGCCGGCGGTATCGCCATTTGTCAGCGCTGCGGACTGATGAGCCGCGTGGGTTTTCTGCGAGAGCAACGCCTGGAGTTGGCTGGCATCCAGCCCGGTCTTGTCGAGGAATACCTCGACCTGGCTTAACTGCGCGCGCAGGAATGTTTCCTGCGCGGCTTCATCTTCTTTCTTCAGGTCGGCGGAAGGGGCAAGGTTGAAGTTGGCTTCGTACAGCGTTACGCCAGCATTCGGGGCGGCGATCAGCAGTTCCATTTGTGCGGGGGAAAGTCCGGATAACAGTGGCTGGATGCGTCGGGCCGCTTCGATTGAGTTTTGATTGGGATCAAAGGCGAGCAGGCGCGGGCTGATTCGATAATGAAGTTCGCCAAGCTGTAGCTGTTTTTCACCTAGCCCCAAGGCACATGCATGGTGATAAGCGTCGTAGGGAAGCGAATAGGGGTAGTGCTTTTTATTCAGCAGTTCATAAGCGGTGGCCGTCGTAACGCTTGTTTCCAAATGATCTTTCAGGATTTGGTTGACGATCGAGAGCGTCGGCACCTGATTGAATGTCTTACCCGAATCGATAACGAAACTTTTCAGATCCGGACGTCGCTGGTCCAGCCTGCGGGCAGCTTCCGTGCCACGGGTTTCCAACTGCAACGCAAACAGATAGAGCGTTCTCAGGTAGGCCACGGGCGAGTCGTTCGCGGCCATGGAGTCGCTGGAGCAGAACTGGTTCCAGGGCTCGTTGAACAACTTCCGATACGTTGGCAGGTCCGGTGGCTGGCTGTTTTCAATGTTGGATGCGGTGCGTTTTTGCCGGGCCTGTATCAGGTCTGGGGACACCTGTTGTTGCCGATAGAAACGGTCCAACTGGGCGGCGTATCCCTGGGCAATGTCATAGGCGTGCCCGGCGCCGTGGTCATCGATGTTGAACGCTTGCAGCTGTTCGATAAATACGCTGCGGGTCATTCGCACAATGTCGAATATCGACGTCATGCCAAGCGTCTCGAACGCGACGGTGAACGCCGTGCCGTCACTGTCGGGTGTTATCGCGTCTTGAATCAATGTCTTCAGTAACGGGCTGCCTTCAATTGGCGAAATGAGCTCTGATGCTTTGCTTGTGACATCCATGCCGATGCGTTCCTGTAGGCCCACCGGTGGCTCCGGTGGAAGGGAAAGAGACGCTAGCATGGCGCGGCAATCGGCCGAGGTCGGCTCCGGTCGCTGGAGGTTGAGGGAAATGTCGCTGCGTTATGCCGTCCATTTCGTGTCACTGGCCCCTAGCTTGTTACCCCACCGTATTTATTAGGCTAAATACAATAATGTAAGAAACTTCTTACATACCTTTTTAATATTTAAAGATAACTGTCGAATATTCCTCGTCGTGAAGTAGCGCTTTTACTACGAGCCTGTGGGAATCGGCCTGCTTTTTTTTGAGAGGTAAGCGTTGATCATGGCGCCGCGTTGAGGGTTCAGGTCCGGTCCCCGGCAACTTGGGCTTCACGTTCTCTTCCTCTTTTTCATTGCAAAGACAGGTATAAAAAACATGCTCAAGCAACTCGTATCCGCAACCGCCCTGGCCGCCACTGCCCTGACTTCTTCGCTGGCCTTCGCCGCCGACGATGCGCGTTCGTCCATCCACATCACGGCGAACATCCCAACCCAGCAGTTCCATGTGCAGCCGCGCGACCCGAACTTCGGTCGGGATGAAGTCATGAACTACAACACGGTCAGCGGCACCCTTTCCTCCCTGCGCCAGACCTTCGACGTGAAAAACACCGACGGTTCGGTCGCCGCCTACATCGAAGGCGGTCCGGCTTCGCTGTACAACGGCAGCGATTCCATTGCCCTGACTACCACCTTCAACGGCGTCACCTTGACTGCCACCCCACAGGAAGTGGTGGACGACGCATCGTCGACACCGGGTACCCAAGCTGACATGACCATCGCTGCGGCCACGCCTCAGTCCACCCAGGTTGGCCTGTACACCGCAGACCTGACCGTCATCTTCGACGCCGTGCCGCGCCCGTAATGACATTCGGTGCCAGGTGAGTCTCCAACTCACCAGGGCATCGCCGCAGGCCGGCAGGATCTCCCCACCCGGTCGGCCTGTACCTGAAACGCCCCGATAGCTCGCAGATCATGAGAACCCGTCGATGTTTCCGATGACACCCTTCGCAGGTGCGCTCGCGCTATTGTTGTGCGCGAATGCCTTGGCCGCGCCGACTGCCCCCGGTACGACACCGAGAAGCCTGTTGTCCCAGGCCAAGGGCCTGCCGGCAGAGTTTGAATCGCACTTCTTCGACGTGCCCCTGGCGGTTCGTATTGAACTCAATCAACAGTACCTCGGCGAAGCCATGGTGGTCCTGACGCGGGATGATCGTTTGACGCTGCTGGAGTTTACCGACACGCAGGACAGCACCCTGAAAGCGGTCGAGCGCGAGCAATGGGAACAGTATTTCAAGCAGGGTCAATTATTGGGTTCGTGCGAAGCCAAGTGCCCGTCGGGGCTGTTGGCTGTGCACTACAGCCTCGAGAATTCATTGGTGTCGATCCTCACCCGGGATATGGAGCGCGACACCGAAACCAAGCGTTATTACGACCAGCCGGAAGGCGGCAGCCTCGGCCTGATCTTCAATAACCAACTCAATATCAACGGTGGCCAGGAGCAGGATACCGGCGGGCGCTACGGCCTCAATGCCAGTTCCAGCGTTGGCAACTGGAGCCAGACGCTGGACATGCAACTGTCGCGTCTTGGCGGACCGGATGACAAGCTGTATCACGCTGTTCATGAACTCCATACCCAGCGAGAACTGGAAGGGACGTTCTTTCGCCTGGGCTACTTCACGCCCGGCTCCGATGGCTTGAATCGCCAGATTCGCGCGTTCGGTGCCAACCCGGACACGGCGTTGGGCGTGATGTACGGCAGCTCCGACAGCCTGGCGATCAACAATCCCAAACCCAGTGTCTACCCGATCTATGTCACCGCCAGCCGCCAGGCGTCGGTGGAGATCTATCGCAACGGCCTGCTGATCAACACCCAGGCGGTGAGCGCCGGCTTGCAGAGCCTGGACACCCGGCCCTTGCCCGGCGGCATCTATGAAGTGGAAGTGCGGCTGGTCGAGGACGGGCAAACCACCGCCACCAGCCAGGAGCTGGTCTATAAACCCAATAACTGGAGCAACGCCGAGGAGCGCTGGCGCTACAACCTGTTCGCCGGTCGCGAAACCCGGCTGTGGAGCAACTGGGAAGACCAGCCCTCGGGCTTCACGACGGCGGGGCTCGGCCTCAACTATCTGTTGCATCCACGGGTGATCCTCGGCGCCTCCACACGCCAGGTGCAGGACAAGCTGCAAGTTGGCACCTCGGTGGACTGGACGCTCGCCAGCAGCACCAACCTGTACGCCAACGTCTATCAAACCCAGCAGTACGGCACCGGCATGGACGTGCAGGGTTTGTACAGCTATGGCCATGGCAGCGTGGTCGCCAGCCATAACCGCAGTTGGCTGGACACCCGCAACACCTACGAAACCCTGCCGGACGGTACGCGTATCCGCCAGCGCAACGTGTTCGTCGGCCAGACCAGCAACTCGTCGCTGTCGGTCAATCACCGCTTGAGCAACAAGACCTCCCTCAATGGGCGGCTGGCCTACAGCGAAGGTAACGTGCAGGGCACCGGCCTGGACCTGGGCTGGTCCCAACGCGGCAATCTGGCTGGCAGCGATGCCAACTGGCGGCTGTCGGTGTTCGATCGCCCCGGCACGTCGAGCACCGCCGACAAACGCAATCGCGGCGTTGACCTGAGCGTCAACGTTGCGCTGGGCGGGCCGGGCGAATACTGGTCGGGCAGCATCGGAACGCGCACCTCACGGGAGGGCACGCGGGACAACAATGCGTCGCTGGGCTATCGCCGCGACCTGACAGATCACGTGCTGCAAAGCGTCTCCGCCACGGCACTGGCCGACACCTATGGCGTGGGCCTGTCCGGCATCGCCAGCTTCACCACCGATTCGCTCTACGGCGACGGTTTTGTCCAGCGTTCGTCCTACAACGACAACCTCACCGGCGGGCTCAACCTGAGCAGCACGGTGGCCGTGGGCGGCAGCAAAGCCGCATTCACCGGCGTGCCCCAAGGGCGTGGCGCGGGGATGATCGTCGATGTGGAAACCGACCTGGACGATGTGGCCCTGCGCGCCGACGACTTGACCGGCGGCAGTACCGAGTTGCGTCCGGGGCGCAACTTCGTGCCGATCACCGCCTACAAGAACAGCATGGTGACCTTCGATTTCGACGGCCTGCACCCGCCGGCGGCGAACATCGAGCCTTCGCGCACCCGTTATCACCTGAACAAGGGCGGGGTGGATTACCGCCGGATCAGCGTGATGCGAACCGTGACCGTGCTCGGCCGCCTGCTCGACGAAAACGGACAGCCGCTCAAGGGGCACCACGTGATCAACCACGCCAGTCGCGGCATCAGCGAGGTGGACGGGTTTTTCTCCATGGAAATGAACGCCGGCTCCCCGACGCTGGAAGTGCGCTACGGCAACGAGCTGTTCTGCCGGTTCCGCCTCGACCCGGACAGTGCCAGCCGCGAGGGCGATGTGTTGATGATCGGTGACTTGCGCTGTACGTCCGACTCCCTGGCCGATACGACGCTTGCCGAGGCGCATGCCGAGAAGCAGCGCTCATGAAGCCCGAAAGCACTTATTGGTTAATGCAGATGAACCCGTGGCGAGGGAGCTTGC
>NZ_JAOSHO010000400.1 GCF_025917275.1 Pseudomonas agronomica
GCAGCGCAAGCGAGCTCCTCGCCACCCTGACAGACGTCGCTCGACATCGCGGCAGGCAGGTCGTATACCATATCCCCATCTCAGCCAAACGACCGCCACCGTGACCTTATCCAAATTCAACCTGCCCGACCTGGGCAACACCCCCTCCACTTCGGAAATCATCACCCGCCACCTGCGTGATGCAATCGTGGCTGGGCATTTTGCCGAGGACGAGCCGATTCGCCAGGATGATATCGCCCGCCAGTTCAACGTCAGCAAGATTCCCGTGCGCGAAGCGCTCAAGCGCCTGGAAGCCGAGGGCCTGGTGATGTTCCAGCGCAATCGCGGGGCGATGGTCACGCGAATTTCCGAGGCGGAACTGGCGCAGATGTTCGAGGTGCGGATGCTGTTGGAGGACAAGGTACTGCGCCTGGCGATTCCCAACATGACCGAAGCGACCTTCGCTCGCGCCGACAGCATTTGCCGGGAATTTATCGGCGAGGACGACGTCGGTCGCTGGGCCGAACTGAACTGGCAATTGCACGCTTGCCTCTACGAGCCCGCGCAGCGGCCCTTCATGGTGAGCCTGATCCGCTCGGTCCACGACAAACTCGAACGTTACCTGCGCATGCAGATGAGCCTGTCCGCCGGCAAGGAGCGCGCCGATCATGAGCACCGTGAAATCCTCGACGCCTGCCGCGCCAGGGACGTGGAGCGCGCAGTGAAACTGCTGGACGAACATATCGCTGGCGTCTGCAAGACCCTGTTCGAGTTTTTGCCATCGAGCCGGTAGCTTCTTGGCACTGTGCTGATTTCGTCATCACCAGCGGATAAATCCATCAAGCCGCCAGCCCCCGGCGCGCGCCACGCTTGTGTCCACTCATCTGAACGGACGTGGCGCCATGAAACGCATCACCGTGATCGACTCCCACACCGGCGGCGAACCGACCCGACTGGTGACCGACGGTTTCCCCGACCTGGGCCAAGGCAGCATGGCCGAGCGCAGGCAGCGCCTGGCCGAACAGCACGACGCCTGGCGCACCGCGTGCGTGTTGGAGCCTCGCGGCAGCGATGTGCTGGTGGGCGCGTTGCTGTGCGAACCGGTGGATCCGGCCGCCTGTGCCGGCGTGATTTTCTTCAACAACAGCGGCTACCTGGGCATGTGCGGCCACGGCACCATCGGCCTGGTGGCGTCGTTGGCCCATTTGGGCCGGATCGGCCCCGGCGTGCACAGCATCGAGACACCGGTGGGCACGGTGCAGGCGACGTTGCATGAGGACCGCTCGGTCAGCGTGCGCAACGTGCCTTCCTACCGCTATCGCAAGGCCCTGCGCCTGGAGGTGCCAGGCATCGGCCCGGTGACCGGCGACGTGGCCTGGGGTGGCAATTGGTTTTTCCTGATCGCCGACCACGGGCAACGCGTGGCGGGCGACAACCTTGACACACTGACCGCCTATACCTTCGCCGTGCAGCAAGCCTTGGACCAGCAAGGTTTTCGCGGCGAGGACGGCGGGCTGATCGATCATATCGAGCTGTTCGCCGACGATCCCCAGGCCGACAGCCGCAATTTCGTGCTCTGCCCTGGCAAAGCCTACGACCGCTCTCCCTGCGGCACCGGCACCAGCGCCAAACTGGCGTGCCTGGCGGCCGACGGCAAACTGCAGCCCGGGCAGATCTGGCGCCAGGCCAGTGTCATCGGCAGCCAATTCGAAGGGTCATATGAGCGTTCGGGCGAACGCATCGTGCCGACCATCCGCGGCCGGGCCTACATCAGCGCTGAAAGCACATTGATCATCGAGCCGGACGATCCGTTCGCCTGGGGCATTCGTCCGTGAACGAAGGCCATGCCGCAGACGTGATCGTGATTGGCGCCGGCATCATCGGCGCAGCCTGCGCCCGAAGCCTGGCTCAGCGCGGTTTGCAGGTATTGGTGCTGGACGCTGGCTGGCACGGTGCAACGGCGGCAGGCATGGGCCACCTGCTGGTGCTTGATGACAACCCGGCGGAGCTGGCCCTGAGTCAATATTCCCTGCGACGCTGGCGGGAATTGGCGCCTGCGCTGCCCGACGCTTGTGCCTGGCGCAACAACGGCACTTTATGGCTGGCGGCCAATGCCGAGGAAATGGCCGTGGCCCATAGCAAATACCTGAACCTGATGGCCCATGGCGAAGCCTGCGAACTGATCGGCCGCGCCACCTTGCAGCAGCGCGAACCGGAACTGCGGGCGGACCTGGAGGGCGGGTTGCTGATCAAGGGCGACGGCATTCTCTACGCCCCCGCCGCCGCCCGCTGGATGCTCGATCACCCCAATATTTGCCAGCAGCGCGCCGAGGTCAGCGAAGTGGACGGCCACCGCGTGCGCCTCGCCGACGGTCGTTGGCTCAATGCCGAAGCCGTCGTGCTTGCCAATGGCATCCAGGCCACAGAGCTATGCCCGGAGCTGCCGATCGAACCCAAGAAGGGGCATCTATTGATCACCGATCGCTACCCCGCCACCGTCGCCCACACCCTGGTTGAGCTGGGTTACGTCACCAGCGCCCACAACGCCAGCGGCCCGTCGGTGGCGTGCAACATCCAACCGCGCCCGACGGGACAACTATTCATCGGCGCTTCGCGGCAGTTCGGCAACGTCGACCCCGAGGTGGAAGGCTGGATGCTGGCGAAAATGCTCAAGCGTGCAGTGGACTACATGCCTGGCCTGGCTCACCTCAACGGCATCCGCGCCTGGACCGGTTTTCGCGCGGCGAGCCCCGACGGCTTGCCCTTGGTGGGGCAACATCCGCAGCGCCAGGGCCTATGGCTCGCGGTGGGCCACGAAGGGCTCGGCGTCACGACCGCACCGGCCACCGCTGACCTGCTGGTTGCCCACCTATTCAACGAAAAGGCACCACTCGCCGTGCAACCTTACCTGCCGCAGCGGTTCCTGGGAGAACCGACCCATGCCTGAAGCCCGACACACGTGCGCAAGGCCCCGTAGGAGCTGGCGAAGCCTGCGATCTGTTGATCTTTCGCTTGAGATCTCAGCTTTCAGGAAAAAGATCGCACCCTCGTTCCGCTCGACAGCTCCTACAGGCGCAGCGCGAGCTGGCTCCCCCGCCACAGGTTTTGAGTGCGTTCAAGATATCCGCGTATCCAAAGAGGATTGGCCCCATGCCTGACGTATTCCTGGATGGCCGCCCGCTCTCGGTGGCCAATGGCACCACCGTTGCAGCCGCGTTAGCGTTGGGCGCCGACGGTTGCAGTCGCACCTCGGTCAGCGGCCAACGGCGGGCGCCCTTGTGCGGCATGGGTATCTGCCAGGAGTGCCGGGTGATGATCGACGGCCGTCGGCGCCTGGCCTGCCAGACCTTGTGCCGCGACGGCATGTACGTGGACACCCGACCATGACCGAATTCGCCGACCTCCTCATCATTGGCGCCGGCCCCGCCGGCATGGCCGCGGCCCTGGCCGCAGCCAGTAGCGGTACACGCATCGTGCTGCTGGACGACAACCCGAACCCTGGCGGCCAGATCTGGCGCGACGGCCCCCAGGCCCACTTGCCTGTCGAGGCACGGCGAATGCGAGAGCGTTTGCGCGCCTGTCCCAACGTGCACTGCCACGCGAACACCCGTGTCATTGCCAACGCCGCCGACAAGATCCTGCTGGTGGAAAATGCCGAGCAGGGTTGGCTGATCGCTTACGACCGCTTGATCCTGTGCACCGGCGCCCGGGAACTGCTGCTGCCCTTCCCCGGCTGGACGCTGCCCGGTGTCACCGGCGCGGGCGGCTTGCAAGCGCTGGTCAAGGGCGGTCTGTCCGTGCGCAACGAACGGCTGGTGATTACCGGCAGCGGTCCACTGTTGCTGGCGAGCGCAGCCACGGCAAGGCATCACGGGGCCCAAGTGCTGCGGATCGCCGAGCAGGCCAGCCGCGCCGCAGTTGCCGGATTCGCTGCGCAACTGCCACGCTGGCCGGGCAAGTTATGGCAGTCCTTCGGCCTGCTCGATGCTCACTACCGCACCGACAGCCATGTGCTGGAAGCCTTGGGACGGGACAAGCTCGAAGGTGTACGTCTGCTGCAGCACGGCAAGACGGTGGAACTGGCCTGCGATCGGTTGGCCTGTGGCTTCGGATTGATTCCCAATACCCAGTTGGGTCAGGCGCTGGGTTGCGCGGTTAAAAACCAGGCCCTGACGGTTGACGCCTGGCAGGCCACCACGCGCCGTGATCATTACGCCGCCGGTGAGTGCACCGGTTTCGGCGGCAGCGAATTGGCCCTGGTGGAAGGCGCCATCGCCGGCCATGCCGCTGTCGACGACACCGTGGCAGCCGAACGCCTCTGGCCTCGTCGGGCGCGATGGCAGGGATTTGCCCGGGTGCTCAACAAGGCTTTTGCCCTCGACACTCGTTTGAAAGGCTTGGCCCGGGGCGATACCTTGGTGTGTCGCTGCGAAGACGTGGCCTATGGAGAACTGAGCAGCCATACCGACTGGCGCGAAGCAAAGCTTGCCAGCCGCTGCGGGATGGGCGCCTGCCAGGGTCGGGTTTGCGGAGCGGCGCTGGAGCATCTGTTTGGCTGGACGCCGCCGGTTCCTCGTCCGCCTTTCAGTCCGGCGCGGGTCGAGACGTTGCTTAGCCTGGACGATAAGGCGTCTGGCTGAGAATGAGCGACCACCTCAGCTCCACTGTGGCGAGGAAGCTTGCTCCCGCTCGG
>NZ_JAOSHO010000401.1 GCF_025917275.1 Pseudomonas agronomica
GGGAGCGAGCTTGCTCGCGATGGGGCCGGTGCGGCGCTTGCTCAAAATGGGCGGCTGTCTGTGTTTCCTGTTTTTGGCAACCTCGGCCCAAGGCGCGTCCATGCAATGGACCGGCATCCGTGACGGCAGCCTGTATCTGCAAACCGACCGCCCGGACACCGTCACCGTTCGCTGGGTGCCCGCCTGGCAAGCCGAGGCCAATGCCGAACATCTGTATCTGCTCGACGGCCATGGGCGATTGGCGGGTGAGCGCCTGGTCAAGGCGGATCAGACCCGTGGCGAGCAGCAATGGCCGCTGCTGCCGGGTGCCGCCAGTTACCGGTTGGAAATTCCCGGCTACAGTTTCCGGCGCTATAGCGTCGAACACGACGCGCGCACCCGTGCCCTGTTCGCCCCGGCCAAGGTGCATTTCAGCGCTGAAGCCCACGATGGCGATGAGCTGTATTTCAAAGTGGCGGCCGGCGAACAGGCGGTGCTGGCAGGCAAGTTCCACGGCGGCGTACATGCGTTGCAAGCTCGGCGGGTTGCGGACGGCAAGCAGCTGCAACTGAATCTCAAGCCACAGCGGGCCTATTGGCAATTCGATCAGGTGGCCCTCCCGGTGGCGGACACGGACCAAATCTGGCGCCTGCATCTGCAAGGCAACGGCAAGGTCGCGTTCTGGCTGGACGGCACCGCCAACCTGTTCGCCCAAGACCCGGCGCACTTGCAACCGGTGCGCCAGGATCCGGGGCAGACCCATCTGACGCTGCACGACGAGGCGCTCGGCACGACCCCCAAGCTGGGCATATACCTGCCCTATGAATTACTGCCGCCCTCCAGCTACGCGGTGCTCGATGCGCTCAAACCCCAGGCGGCTACCCTCTACAGCTTCGTTGATGTCATGGCGGCCAAGGCCAATCACGAAGATGCTTTCCGACGCTTGTACCGGGGGCGCTTCGGCATCAGCCAAGACATTACCCTGTTGGCCGCCAGTCAGCGCCGGGCGGATCTGCAGGCCGACCGGACCAGTCTCAGCGGCCTGCAAGCCTGGCTCATGTCGACCCGAGCATCGAGCGACAACGGCGTCCACTACCTCAGTTTTGCCGATGAGCCCAACCTGAACTACCCGGACTTCGCCAGTTTCCAGCAAGTGTTCCAAAGCATGGCTGCCCAGGTCCGCGCCGATCCCGCCAACGCACGCGCCGGTGTCCGCATTGCCATACCCGCCAGCTCCCGGTTCACCAATGGCCCCTTTACCGACAATGCAGCTGACAAGCGCGGGATCGACTGGGCACGGCGCCTGCTCGCGACGTCCGACGATCAGATCGACGCCCTGGCCTGGCATGAATGGATGATCCGCGACCTGCTGGCGACCCGGGTCTACCGCGACAGCGTCCGTCAGGCCGCCAACCTGGTGGGACTGGACAGCCAGGGCCGGCCCCGCAAGGCTTTGCTATTGGACCAGACCAACATGTCCAGCGGCTCGAGCCTGAGCCCTTACGACCAGGAAACCCACTACGCCGCCTTGTGGTGGACCTCGGTAGCGATCAACGCCTCTGCGGATGGATGGCTCGACATGCTCAACTGGTTCATGCTCGCCGACGAACCTGAATACCCCAAGGGCATGGTGCGGGTGCTGGACAATGAGCGCTTCGAACTCAAGCCCGTAGGCCTGGCCCAGCAGTTCATCCAGCAGCACTGGCTCGACCAGGTGCTGCGCCTGGACAACGACGCGTTTGAAGTCGACGTACTGGCCATGGCCACCGGCAAGCAACGCAACCTGCTGGGCGTGAACAAAAGCACGCGAGCCCATCAGGTCAGCCTCGACGGCACGGCCTGCCCCCAGCCAGGCATGAGCCTGCTGTATTTCGGCCCGGACAACCGCAGCCACAACGTTCCGTTTGATTGCAAGGCCGGCCAGGTCGGCTTTCTCCTGCCAGGGGAAACCGTGTTCGCCCTCGGTTGGACAGCGCCGCTTTCACCCCAACCCGCCACCCGTCAGGAGGCACCATGAACACTTTGCAAACATTGCGTGATCGCATCCACAAAAAAGGTCTGCGCGCCGTCCTAAGGCAGCTATCCAGACGCTATATCTTTTCCCACACCCGACTGGTGTGGCTGGAGCACGATATACGGACCCCGCTCCCCCCGCACAACCTCAAGCCCTACCCACCGATGCGCCTGGAATCCATCACAGTCGCCAATGCCGATGCGTTTGCCCGGCACTTCGGCGACCGCGTCGAAACCATGCGCGAGTTGGCGGCCGAAGGCTACACAGGCTTGATGTACCTGGATGATCAGGGCGACAGCGTAGGGTTCGCCTGGGCCAGTACCCGGGACTATTTCGACCGTCATTTCTACCGCTGCAATTTTCCGATCAAGCCTGGCGAGTACTTTCAGTTCGGTGGCGAGGCCATTCGTCAATATTGGGGCACCAGCATCTCGGCGGACATGCAGTTGGAGGTGTGGAAAGTCATGGCGGACCAGGGTTGTCACACGATGGTCGATGTCTGCGATTTGCAGAACGTCCAGGCGATCAAGATGCATATCCGCATGGGCTTCCAGGAGCGCGGCAAGATCACCCACGTGTATCGCCTGTTCGGTCATTGGAGGTTCTTTCGCAACACGCTTTACCCCGGTTCTGTGCTGGACGGCTTTCGTAAACCGGCCCAACCGGTTACCTCGACAGCAGCGGCCTGACGTCCATGGCGATCCGGTTCCAATGGTGTCGCTCCCTGGGCGCAGAGGATTTCCCTGCAACAGCTTATGAACAGCTGCGAACGCAGGTGGCCGACGCAACACCGTTCAACACCCTGGCCTGGCTGCAAGCGGCGGAATTCGCCCTGGTGCCGGAGCAGCAACTGCATATCCTGCTGGGCTGGCAGGACCAGACCTTGTGCTTCTGCCTGCCCCTGATATCAGGACTGGAACGTATCGGCGGGCTGCGGTTCCGGGTGTTGCGTCATTTGGGTTTTCCAATGGCCGACCGCATCGCCCTGCTGGCGCGCATGGACGCCGAAGGCATGGGCCAGGCGTTGATGCAGATCCGTCAGCATTTGCCTCACGCGTTGCTGCAAATCAATGAAGTGATCGAGCCCGTCGGGGAGCAAAGCGTCCTCAGCGCCTGGATGGCGCTGAGTTCCACCGGAGAGCGGCGCCTCAGTTGCCGGGTTCCGGTGCACCTGATCACTGAAAGCGACCATGAGGAGATTTCTGGCGATCCACGCTACAAGCTGCGTCGAGCACGCAAGCGAATCGCGGCTTGTGGTGCCGAGATCCGTCGGATAACGCCAGACGCCATCAGTATGGGGCAACTGTTGCGCGCCCTGGCCGATGTCGAGGATGCCAGTTGGAAAGGCGAGGAAGGCGTCGGCATCTTCGCCAACCCCCTTCGCCGGCAATGGATGAACCTCGCCTTCACCGCCCTCGCCGCCCAAGGCCTGGTGCGAGTGGTGATGCTGGAGCTGAACGGCGAGTGCATCAGCTATCGCCTCGGCCTGTTGGACCAAGGCCGGCTGTATGACTACAACCTGGCGTTCCTGCCGCAACACGCCGACCTGGGCAGCGGCCGGGTATTGCTCGAAGAGTGGATTCGCTGGGGGCTGGACGAAAACTGGCGGTGGATCGATGCGTCGCGGGTCAGCCTGGAGAACTCCAACCATCAATTGCACGAACGCATGACCGGGCAACTTGAACAGTGGCGTTGGAGTTTTTACTCCTGGCAACCCGATGGCTTGCTCCTGGGGTTTGCCTTGCGGCTTTGGAAGAGCCTGAAACCCTGGCTTGGCAAGCGAAAGACCAAACCAACCGCGACGAAAGCCCCCTCTTCCAGCAAGCCCCAGGAGAACCCTCATGCCTCGCCAAGTGATCGTCAACGCTGATGACTTCGGACTCAGCCTCAGTGAAAACGACCTGATCCTGCGAGCCTTCGAGGCCGGCGTGATCAGCTCCGCCACGGCGATGGCCAACATGCCGGGGTTCGACCAGGCGTGCGAACTGTCCCGTCACCCATTGCTTGAGGGGCGCGTCGGCCTGCATTTCAACCTCAGTTACGGACCGCCGCTGAGCCAGGCGATCAAGTCACGGAAAAATTTTTGCAATGCTGCGGGCGAGTTCGACCTCAACCTCTCGCGATACTGCCTGCGCCTTGGGTCGCGAGATCTGGCGGCGGTGGAAGAAGAGCTCCAGGCCCAGTGGCAACATTGCCTTGACCGTGGCCTGCGCCCCAGTCACCTGGACTCGCATCAGCACGTGCACAACATCTGGCCGGTCGGAGCATTGGTGGCGCGCTTCGCCGCGCGACACGGCGTACCGGTGCGCCTGGCGCGCAACCTGGGGGCCAACCTGAGCGTGCCCAAGCGCATTTTCAAGACGTTGTTCAACCATCGCCTGCGCCGGCTGTGCGGCGCGACCGCCGACTACGTCTGCACACCAGCGGACCTTGACCACGCCGCACCGCCGGGCCATGGCTCGCTGGAAGTGATTGTTCATCCGCTGGAACTGGATGGCGACTTTGGTGACGCCAGCCTGGCGCCTGGCAACTCACTGACCCAGGTGCTGCACCAGCGCCTGGCGGGGGTGCCGAAGGTGGGGTATGGCGAGAATGGGCGCAGGTTCGTGCTGGTTGAATTCGGGGACGTGCACTGACGAGTGCACACGCCTGTGGCGAGGGAGCTTGCTCC
>NZ_JAOSHO010000402.1 GCF_025917275.1 Pseudomonas agronomica
TGATCGCCTGGCGGCGCAGGTCGTCAAGTGGGGTCAACAGGGTGAAATTCCACGGTGTGTCGCTCAACGGCCGGGTCTGCGAGAGATAGCTGGTGGCCTGCTGGTCATCCTCGACCTCGGTGTTGGCGGGAAAGGTCAGTTTCTCCATGCCCTCGGTGAGGTGTTCTCGTGCCAGGGGAATCAGCTCGTTCAGCGGGAACCAATAATATTGCAGGCTGCGAGCCAGGCGTTCCTTGGTTTCGTCGCTCAGTGGACGTACCGACTTGAGCCGTCGCGCCGGGTCGCTGGACAGGATGATGATGCCGTTTTCGTCACTGACGAAGGCTTCCAGGCGGGCTCGCTGCCAGCGTTCTTCCATGGCTTCGAGGCGGACCTTGACCACGGCCACGCCGATGATCTTGCCTTGTTCCTCCAGGCCATGGGCCAGGTAGTAACCCGGTTCGCCATTGGTGCTGCCGATGCCATAGAAACGCCCTGGCTGGCCACGCACGGCGTTCTGGAAATAGGCACGGAAGGACAGGTCTTCACCCAGGTAACTGTCGACATCGCGCCAGTTGCTGGTGGCCATGACCCGGCCGGTGGTGTCCATCACGTAGATGGCCCGGCTGCGGCTGCGCCGGTTGAGGCCTTCGAGGTACTCGTTGACGGTCTTGCGATGCTCAGGCGTCGGGTCGTCGAGCAGTTGCGAGACACTCGATTCAAGCTCCAGCAGGCTGGGCAGGTAGGTGTACTTGCTGATCTCGCTCTCAACCGCGCGGGCGTGCAGCTCCAACTGGCGCTCGCCATTCTCGGCCAGGCCGCGAATGCCGTAGCGCTCGCTGATCCAGAAGCCGAGGTAGCCCAGGCCGACCATCAGGGCGATGATCAACGGAGGCAGGAACAGATGGCGGATCAGACGGGGTTTCACGGCGAGTGATGGCGGCGCGGCGCGATAAAGGGTGGGGTCGCATTTCATCACAGAAGCCTTGGGTCAACCACAACACAAATCGACAAGCCAACACTGGACCCTGTGGGAGCGAGCTTGCTCGCGATAGCGGACTGTCAGTCAACATCATTGTCGACGGGTCAGCAGTCATCGCGAGCAAGCTCGCTCCCACAGGGAATTGCGTGTTGTTCAGTGCTGCAGGATTTTCTCGAGGAAATGCTGCGCACGTTCTGAGCGGGCGCTGATGTCGCCGAAGAACTCTTCTTTCGGACAGTCTTCGATGATCTGCCCCTGGTCCATGAAAATCACCCGGTTCGCCACTTTGCGGGCAAAGCCCATTTCGTGGGTCACGCACATCATGGTCATGCCTTCGTGGGCCAGTTGCACCATCACGTCGAGCACTTCGTTGACCATTTCCGGGTCGAGGGCCGAGGTCGGTTCGTCGAACAGCATCACCACCGGGTCCATTGCCAGCGCCCGGGCAATCGCCACGCGCTGCTGCTGGCCGCCGGAGAGCTGGCCCGGGTGCTTGTGGGCATGGGCCGAGAGACCGACGCGCTCAAGCAGTTGCAGGCCTTTCTTGGTGGCCTCTTCCTTGCTGCGGCCGAGCACCTTGATCTGCGCGATGGTCAGGTTCTCGGTGATGGTCAGGTGCGGGAACAGTTCGAAATGCTGGAACACCATGCCCACGCGTGAACGCAGTTTCGGCAGGTTGGTCTTCGGGTCGGCGATCGACGTGCCATCGACCACGATGTCGCCTTTCTGGAACGGCTCCAGGGCGTTCACGCATTTGATCAGCGTGGACTTGCCCGAGCCCGACGGCCCGCACACCACCACCACCTCGCCCTTGCTGACCTCGGTGCTGCAATTGGTCAGTACCTGGAAGTCCCCATACCACTTGTTGATGTTCTTGATAGAGATCATACGGCGAACCTTTTTTGCAAACGCTTGACCAGCAGCGAGGCGGCAAAGCTGATTGTGAAGTACACGAGACCTGCGATGATCAGGAACTCATTGGAGCGGCCGATGATGTCGCCATTGGCTCGCGAAGCATTGAGGAAGTCCACCAGGCCGACCGTGTAGACCAGCGAGGTGTCCTGAAACAGGATGATGCTTTGTTGCAGCAACAGCGGGGTCATCTTGCGAAACGCCTGGGGCAGGATGATCAGGCGCATGACCTGGCCATAATTCATGCCCAGTGCCTGTGCCGCGCCCATCTGGCCCCTGGGGATCGACTGCACGCCGGCCCGGACGATTTCGCAAAAGTACGCCGCCTCGAACATCATGAACGCCACGACGCAGGAACCGAACGCGCCGATGGGGGTGTCCTCGCCGGTGATCCAGCGCAGCACGAACGGCACCGCCAGGTAGAACCAGGTGATGACCAGCAGCAACGGGATCGAGCGGAAGTAGTTGACGTAGGCGCCAGCGATATTTGAGACCAGCTTGTTGTGGGACAGGCGCATCAGCGCAAGAATTGTCCCGAGGATGATCCCGCCGACGACGCCCATGGCCATCAGCTTGAGGGTCATCACCATGCCGTTCCACAAGCCGGGAATGGCCGGGATGATGCCTGTGAAATCGAATTCCATTATTTACCCCCCACGGAGATCAGGCCGGGCACCGCGACTTTCTTCTCGACCAGGCGCATGAGCAGCATCAGGCTCATGTTCAGGGTGAAATAGATCAGCGTCGCCAGGGTAAAGGCTTCGAACAGGTTGGCCGAGAACTCGGCGGTCTGCTTGGTCTGCGCGAGCAGTTCCATCAGGCCGATCAACGACGCCACGGAGGAGTTCTTGAAGACGTTGAGGAACTCGGAGGTAAGCGGCGGAATGATGATCCGGTAGGCCTGGGGCAGCAGCACGTTCCAATAGATCTGCGGCAGCTTGAAGCCCATGGCTCGGGCAGCGGATTCCTGGCCGCGTGGCAGCGCCTGGATACCGGTGCGTACCTGTTCGCAGACCCGTGCGGCGGTGAACAGGCCCAGGCAGACGACAACGCTCAGGTAGGCCGAGGTGGTCGGGTTCAGGTCCTGCTTGTACCACTCCTGCATGTCGGCGGGCAGCAGGTCCGGCACCAGGAAGTACCAGATGAACAGCTGAACCAGCAGCGGCACATTACGGAAAAGCTCCACGTAGCAAGTGGCGATACCCGACACCAGCCGGTTCGGCACAGTGCGCATCACACCCAGGATCGAGCCCAGCAGCAGGGCGATGATCCAGGCCACGACGGCGATGGCGATGGTCCAGCCCAGGCCGGCCACGTACCAGTCGAGATAGATCTCGCTGCCCACGCCGGTGGACTTGAAGAACACGCCCCAGTCCCAGTTGTAATTCATTAGGGTCTCCCCTCAGATCGATCGATGTACAAATGCCTGCCTGGGGAAGCTCCGTTCCCGCCCGGCTTGGAGGCCAGGCACACGCAATCGGCTCGACAGCCACCGGTTCGAGTGTTTCCAGATTTGCCAGCAGGGAGTGACCATCCCCTGAAGGAGCGGGGGCTCCTTCAGGGGATAAGGTTAGTCAGAAATCAGGATTTCTTTTCGTCAGCCGCTTTGTCGGTCGGTTCTGCGATCAGTTTCTTGAGTTCGTCGCTCATCGGGAAGTTGAGGTTCAGGCCTTTTGGCGGGATAGGTTGCATGAACCATTTTTCGTAGATCTTGTTGATCTCGCCCGACGCGTAGGTGGCCTTGATGGCCTCATCGACAGCCTTTTTGAACGGCTCGTCGCCCTTGCGCATCATGCAGCCGTAGATTTCGTAGGACTGTGGGGTACCGGTGACGGCCCAGTCATCGGCCTTCTTGGCCTTCGCGGCTTCACCGGCCAGCAGGGCGTCGTCCATCATGAACGCGACGGCACGACCCGATTCCAGCATCTGGAAGGATTCGCCGTGGTCCTTGGCGGAGATGACGTTCATCCCCATCTGTTTGTCGGCATTCATGGCCTTGAGGATGCGCTCGGACGTGGTGCCGGCGGTGGTCACGACGTTCTTGCCCTTGAGGTCGTCGAAATCCTTGTACTTGGAATCTTTCTTGGACAGCAGCTTGGTGCCGATCTCGAAGATGCCAACGGAGAAGTCAACTTGCTGCTGGCGCTCGACGTTGTTGGTGGTGGAGCCGCATTCCAGGTCCACGGTGCCGTTCTGCACCAGCGGGATACGGGTTTGCGAGGTGACCAGGTTGTACTTGACCTCCAGGTTCGGTGCGTCCAGCTCTTTTTTCAGCGCTTCGACGACTTTCAACTGGATATCGTGGGAGTAGCCGACAGGCTTGCCGGAAGCGTCCGCGATGTAGGAAAACGGAATGGAGGCGTCGCGGTGACCCAGCGTGATAACGCCGGATTCTTTGATCTTTTTCAACGTGCCGGTCAGTTCGGCTGCGAAAACCGGAGTGCTGATCAGAGCAGCAGCAATGGCTGCGCCCAGGAGATGGGGAACGATGCGCATCGATGTTTCCTCGACATTGTTTTTTTTGTATTCGGCCGGTTCACCGGCCCTGAGTGCGTCGAATGCCTGACAGCTCCTGTTGTGTTGGCGTAACAGGCGTTCGTCTCGAGGAGTGTAGAGCATGAGTCGTGCCAAGCCAGTGACGCTTACCTAACTTAATGTTTTTAAAGCTAATTAATGTTTTGTTTCAGGTTTTATCCGGCCTTGTTTATCCGGTTAGCCGAACTGACTGGTGGGTCTTGTTCGGAAAACCGAATGCGCGCAGATCGCTTTTGATCCTTGTGGGAG
>NZ_JAOSHO010000403.1 GCF_025917275.1 Pseudomonas agronomica
AGCAAGCTCCCTCGCCACGGGTTACCGGTGTGGCCGATGTTTCAATCGCTATTGCTTCCATGAAACTTGAACAGGTCCCGGCGCTGCTTCTTGCTCGGCTTGCCATCGGTGCTGACACCCAGGGCGCCGGCCTTGCGCTGGGCGGCTGCGGCTTCACGCTTGGCGATGCTGGCTTCGGTCTCGCGGTATAGCGCTTGAGCTTCCGGCGCGCCGCGACGCACGATGGACAAGGCTTCGACAACCACGGTTTTTTCATCAAAACCGGCACGAATGACGTATTCATCACCGATACGTGGCTCTTTGCCAGGCTTGCAACGTTCACCCCGGTGATGGACCTTGCCACTTTCGATGGCAGCCTTGGCCAAGGCCCGGGTTTTATAAAATCGTGCCGCCCACAACCATTTATCGAGACGGACCTTGTCATCCTCTTCGCTTTTTTGTGCCACTGGAATTCCTCTTTCTAACGAATAGCTGGAACTGTACTACCGTTTTTGTCGGGCGCACGAATCCGTCGCGACGGATAGAATGCCCGCCGAACCGCCCGTTCATATGGCGGGCGTCGGCATCGGCTACACATTCAAACGGGTGCGTAGATAACTGTCGCCATTTTGTGATTATTCTGCGTGAATACCGCGATTCGCGAAGTCCGCGATCCGATGTGCCAATTTCAGGTTGTTTTTATTGAAGACTTTTGACCATCTGACCGTCGTCGGTCTACGCGAATGGGTGGCGCTCCCGGACTTGGGAGTCGCCGGCCTGCGCGCAAAAATCGACACCGGAGCCAGTACTTCCAGCCTGCACGCTACCGACATCGAGCCATTCGAGCGCGACGGCGAGAAATGGGTGCGCTTCACGGCGCACCTGGGCACGGTGGTGCAATTGCGCCATCGCCGCTGCGAAGCGCCGTTGGTGGCGCGCAAGACCATCAAGAGCTCCAACGGCCACGCCCAGGTCCGCTACGTGATCAGCACCACGTTGGCGCTGGGCGATCGGTTCTGGCGTGTCGAGTTCACCCTCGCCTGCCGCAAATCCATGCGTTATCGCCTGTTGCTGGGTTCCAAAGCCTTGATTGACGGCCAGTTGGTGGTCAATCCAGGCATCAAATACGTCCAAGACAAGCCGGCATTCCCGGTGTCCACTACCTCTGCCACAGGTGTTGCATGAAGATCGCTGTGCTGTCGCGAAATCCGCGTCTGTATTCCACCCGTCGCCTGGTCGAGGCCGGGACCGAACGTGGCCATGAAATGGTGGTGATCGATACCCTGCGCGCCTACATGAACATTGCCAGCCACAAGCCGCAGATCCACTATCGCGGCAAACCGCTGGAAGGCTTCGATGCGGTGATCCCGCGCATCGGCGCATCGGTGACATTTTATGGTTGCGCCGTGTTGCGCCAGTTCGAAATGATGGGGGTGTACCCTCTTAATGAATCCGTCGCCATCGCCCGTTCCCGGGACAAGCTGCGCTCCCTGCAATTGCTGTCTCGGCGCGGCATCGGCTTGCCCGTGACCGGTTTCGCCCACTCCCCCGACGACATTCCCGACCTGATCGCGATGGTCAATGGCGCCCCCCTGGTGATCAAGGTATTGGAGGGCACCCAGGGCATTGGCGTGGTGCTGTGTGAAACCGCAACGGCGGCGGAGTCGGTGATCGAGGCGTTCATGGGCCTGAAGCAGAACATCATGGTCCAGGAATACATCAAGGAAGCCGGCGGTGCGGACATCCGTTGCTTCGTGGTCGGTGACAAGGTGATCGCCTCGATGAAGCGTCAGGCTCGGCCGGGTGAGTTCCGCTCCAACCTGCATCGCGGCGGCAGCGCAAGCCTGATCAAGATCACCCCCGAAGAGCGCATGACCGCCCTGCGTGCCGCCAAGGTCATGGGGCTGGCCGTGGCTGGCGTGGACATCCTGCGCTCCAATCACGGGCCGCTGGTCATGGAAGTCAACTCCTCGCCAGGCCTGGAAGGCATAGAGACCACCACCAGCAAGAACGTGGCAGGGATCATCATCGAACACCTGGAAAAGAATGGCGGGCCGAACATGACCCGGACCAAGGGCAAAGGCTAATCCATTTACAAACACTGTGGGAGCGAGCTTGCTCGCGATGGCGGTGGATCAGCGAAGTTGATCTTGACTGACCCACCGCCATCGCGAGCAAGCTCGCTCCCACAGGTCCTCTACCTGACCTGAAAGAAATCGCTACACCGCATCCCGAGGCAACATCAAGCCCAACGGCAAGCGCACCCGTGCTTCCAACCCGCCACCGACTCGGTTGCGCAGTTCGACGTTGCCACCGTGCATCGAGGCGATGCGCTTGACGATCGCCAGGCCCAGTCCGGTGCCCTTTCCTCCTCGGGCGCGATCGCCCCGGGTAAAGGGATTGAAAATGGCTTCCAACTCCGACGGATCAATGCCAGCGCCACGGTCCATGACGCTCAGCACCACGTAAGGCGCACTGGTGTCGCCGGAGACATAGGCCGCGACTTCGACGCCTGCGCCAGCATGGTTCAGGGCGTTGCCGATAAGGTTGTTCAGCAAACGCTTCATGGACACCCGGCGCAACGGGAACGGCTGGATCGGCTCCAGGCGCAACTGTACTTTTTCGTCGTTCTGGTTATAGGGCGCAACCACTTCCCGCACCAGCTCACTGAGGTCCACCTCCTCCACGGACTCATCACGACCGTCGCGAATGAACGCCAGGAACTGGTCGAGAATCGCGTCCATGTCTTCGATGTCGCGGACCATCTCGTCGGTCAGGTCGGTGTGCTCGCCCATCAACTCCAGCGACAACCGCAACCGGGTCAGCGGCGTACGCAAGTCGTGTGAAACGCCCGCAAGCATCAGTTCACGCTCGCGCCCGGCCTGTTCGACATCCTCTGCCATCTGGTTGAAGGCGCGATAGACCTCGGTCATCTCGCTCGGCGTATCGCTGATCGGCAGCCTTACGCTACGACCCTGGCCCAACTGCCGGGCGGCATACACCAGGCGCTTGAGCGGCTGGTTGAGCTGGCTGACGAAGATCCATGCCGATGCCGTCGATAACAGGCCGATCGCCAGGAACCAACCCAGCACGTTCCAGATTTTCTGGCCACGCAATGGATGCGGGTACAGCGGCACCTTCAACCAACCGTCACCCAGGCTCGGGGCTCGCACCCACAAGGCCGGCGGCGAATGCATGCGCAGTCGCACTTCGGTGTCGGCGCCCAGTTCGGCCTGCATCTGCCGTTGATAGATTTCGCTGTACGGCCAGTGCTGCTCCCCTTCCGGCACGCCGGCGCCAACGACCCGAATCAATGTCGCCGCCTCGGCAATCTTGGCTCGATTGGTTTCGTCAGCCGCCCAATAGGCCCGCAGGGTCAAGGCCACGCCGTGACTGTATTGGCGGTCCACCAGCACGTCTTCGTTCATCAGCAGGTAGACCAGCGTCAGCGCCTTGGAAAAAAGCACGACGATCAGCACCAGCCAGAGGGTGCGGGAGAAAAAACTCTGGGGGAACCAAACGGGGGTTTTCATGAATAGCCGCTACACACTTGCAGGAGCGAGCGATGCTCGCACAATGACGGACCGCGAGTCGCCTGGAAGAAGACATTTCAACCAGCCAGGCCACCCGCTCCTACAAATCGCCGATCACTTGCTGGCGGCGCCATCCGGCACGAACACATAACCGACGCCCCAGACCGTCTGGATATAACGCGGCTTGGAAGGATCGGGCTCGATCATCCGGCGCAGGCGGGAAATCTGCACGTCGATGGAACGCTCCAGCGCATCCCACTCACGACCACGGGCCAGGTTCATCAGCTTGTCCCGCGTCAGCGGCTGGCGGGCGTTCATCACCAGGGCCTTGAGGACGGCGAACTCGCCGGTAGTGAGCATGTGGATCTCCTCGCCACGCTTGAGCTCGCGGGTAGCCAAGGACAGTTCATAGTCACCGAAGGTCACGCTTTCGTCTTCGCTGCCCGGCGCACCCGGCACCGGGGCCGACTGGCGACGCAAGACCGCCTTGACCCGGGCCATCAGCTCATCCGGGTTGAACGGCTTGGCCAGGTAATCGTCGGCGCCCAGTTCCAGCCCCTTGATGCGGCTCAGCTCGTCGCCCTTGGCAGTGAGCATGATGATCGGGATCTGGTTGTTCGCGCCACGCAGGCGACGGCAAGCGGTCAAGCCGTCCTCACCCGGCAGCATCAGGTCGAGGACCACGAGGTTGAACACCTCACGGGCCAGCAGACGATCCATTTGCTCGGTGTTCGGTACGGTACGGGCGCGGTAGCCCTTGCTGACGAAAAAACGCTCCAGCAGGCTGCTCAGCCCGGGATCGTCGTCAACAATCAGAATTTTTTCGCCTTCAGCAGTTTGTGCAGTGCTGCTCATAGGAAGCTCCTTTGATCTTGGCGCGCATTATGGCCTAGCTGCCGTTATACGCACCGTGTGCATTGTTAGCAGATTTTTCCTCTATCTCCAGCAATCCACCCATCAAACCCTCGGTTCACGACACCCCCGAACAACGGAACGCTGGTTATAATGCGCGGCCTTTGTGCCAGGACCAGGCCGGATCTTTACACCGGCGCCGCATTTTTCTACCCCTGGCCAGGCAGCACTTTTTGAATTTCGCGGGTCAACAGGCAGCCTTTTGACCCAGGCAGCGGCGCATGCCAGGCCG
>NZ_JAOSHO010000404.1 GCF_025917275.1 Pseudomonas agronomica
CATCAGCGCTCGCGCGCCCTGCTGGGTGTGGCGAACGTACGCGGCGCCCTGGTGGCGTGCCTGTCGTTGGTGGAACTGCTGGGGTTGGAGCCGGGCTCGCCGGCGCCCTCCGGTGGACGGATCATGCCACGCATGCTGATCGTCGCCGCGCAAGGCGGGCCGGTGCTGATGCCAGTCGATGAAGTGGACGGCATCCATGCCATCGACGAGCGCATCCTGGCGAACGCTTCGCCATCGGCGGGCAAGTACACCCGTGGCGTGTTGCAGTACAAAGGACGCAGCCTGCGTTGGCTGGATGAAGAGCAACTGCTGTCCGCCGTGTCCCGGAGCCTGTCATGACCCCCGACCAGATGCGCGATGCCTCGTTGCTGGAGCTGTTCAGCCTGGAAGCCGAAGCCCAGACCCAGGTATTGAGTGCCGGTTTGCTGGCCTTGGAGCGCGATCCGACCCAGGCCGATCACCTGGAGTCGTGCATGCGTGCGGCCCATTCGCTCAAGGGCGCCGCGCGAATCGTCGGGGTCGATGCCGGCGTCAGCGTGGCCCATGTGATGGAAGATTGCCTGGTCAGCGCCCAGGAGCGGCGGCTGGTCTTGCGCGCCGAGCATATCGACGCGCTGCTGCAGGGCACGGACTTGCTGACGCGTATCGCGACCCCCGGCAACAGCGTGTCTGCCGAGGACATCGAGGCCTATGTCGGGTTGTTGGGACACCTGCTGGATCCGTCCGCAACGCCAGCTCCGGCTCCGACTCCCACCGTCATGGCGCCGACCATCGAGATACCCGCCGAACCCGTGCGTAGCGAAGCGCCCGAGCCGATGTCCATGGAGCCGCTGGAACCGACCGCCAGGAAAAAACGCACCACCGAGGGCGGCGAGCGCGTCTTGCGGGTCACGGCCGGACGCCTCAACAGCCTGTTGGACCTGTCGAGCAAATCCCTGGTTGAAACCCAGCGCCTCAAGCCCTGGCTGGCGACGATGCAACGGATCAGGCGCCAGCAAAGCAATGGCCTGCGCGCCCTCGAAGACCTGAACGTGCATCTCAAGGATCACGCGCTGAGCCTGCAGGCCCAGGAAGCCCTCAACGATGCGCGGCGGCTGCTGGCCGAAACCCAACAGATGCTCGCGCAGAAAACCGCTGAGCTGGATGAGTTCGCCTGGCAGGCCAGCCAGCGGGCACAAGTGTTGTACGACACGGCACTGGCCTGTCGCATGCGACCGTTTGCCGATGTGCTTGCGGGGCAGGCGCGGATGGTGCGGGACTTGGGGCGTAGCCTGGGCAAACAGGTGCGCCTGGAAATCGAAGGCGAGAAAACCCAGGTCGATCGTGACGTACTGGAAAAACTCGAGGCGCCCCTGACCCATCTGCTGCGCAACGCCGTCGACCACGGCATCGAGATGCCCGAGCAACGGGTGCTGGCAGGCAAGCCCGCTGAAGGCCTGATTCGCTTGCGCGCCTCCCATCAGGCCGGCCTGTTGGTGCTGGAGCTGGCGGATGATGGCGCCGGCGTGGACCTGGAGCGGGTGCGGCGCACGATTGTCGAGCGCGGGCTTTCTCCCGAGCAGACTGCCGCCAGCCTGAGTGAAGAGGAACTGCTGACCTTCCTGTTCCTGCCGGGCTTCAGCCTGCGGGACAAGGTCACTGAAGTGTCCGGGCGCGGCGTCGGCCTGGATGCGGTCCAGCATATGGTTCGGCAGTTGCGCGGCGCGGTGGTGCTGGAGCAAACGGCGGGCGCCGGCAGTCGTTTCCACCTGGAAGTGCCGCTGACGTTGTCGGTGGTGCGCAGCCTGGTGGTGGAGGTCGGTGGCGAAGCCTACGCGTTTCCCTTGGCCCATATCGAGCGCATGTGCGACCTCGCGCCGCAAGACATCGTTCAGGTCGAAGGCCGCCAGCACTTCTGGCATGAGGGGCGCCATGTTGGCCTGGTGGCCGCCACGCAATTGCTCAATCGTCCGGTGACGCCCAACAACGGCCAGGCCCTCAAGGTCGTGATGATCCGCGAACGAGAGGTCATCTATGGCGTCGCGGTGGAACGATTCATCGGTGAGCGGACGCTGGTGGTGCTGCCGTTGGACGAGCGCCTGGGCAAGGTCCAGGACATTTCCGCAGGGGCATTGCTCGACGACGGCTCGGTGGTGCTGATTGTCGATGTGGAAGACCTGCTGCGCTCGGTGGACAAGCTGCTCGATACCGGACGATTGGAACGCATCGCCCGGCAAAACGAAGCCCAGGTCCCGCGCAAGCGGATCCTGGTGGTCGATGATTCCCTGACGGTGCGAGAACTGGAGCGCAAGCTGCTGCTCAATCGCGGCTATGACGTGGCAGTGGCGGTGGACGGCATGGACGGCTGGAACGCGTTGCGCTCGGAGGATTTCGATTTGCTCATTACTGACATCGACATGCCGCGCATGGACGGTATCGAACTGGTGTCGTTGCTGCGGCGCGACAACCGCTTGCAATCGCTGCCGGTGATGGTGGTTTCCTACAAGGATCGCGAGGAAGATCGTCGCCGTGGCCTGGACGCCGGGGCCGACTATTATCTAGCCAAGGCGAGTTTCCATGACGACGCCTTGCTCGACGCCGTGGTCGAATTGATCGGAGGAGCACGCGCTTGAAGATCGCCATCGTCAATGACATGCCCCTGGCGGTCGAGGCCCTGCGCCGTGCGCTGGCGTTCGAGCCCGCGCATCAGCTGGTCTGGGTGGCCGCCAACGGCGCCGAGGCCGTGCAGCGTTGTCATGAATACACGCCGGACCTGATCCTGATGGACCTGTTCATGCCGATCATGGACGGCGTGGAAGCGACCCGGCGGATCATGGCCGACACGCCCTGCGCCATTGTGATCGTCACCGGCGACAGCCAGCAGAACGTCCATCGCGTGTTCGAGGCCATGGGCCACGGCGCTCTCGATGTGGTCGATACCCCGGCCCTGGGCGTCGGCAGGCCCGAGGACGCCGCGGCGCCGCTGTTGCGCAAGATCGCCAACATCGGCTGGCTGATCGGCGAGCGTGGCAACCGCGAGCGCGCCGCGCCGGCCGCGCAACGGGCGTCGGTGTCACGCAACAGCCTGGTGGCGATCGGATCGTCGGCTGGCGGCCCGGCGGCGTTGGAAGTGCTGCTCAAGGGGTTGCCACGTGACTTCGCGCCGGCGATCGTGCTGGTCCAGCATGTGGACGAAGTGTTCGCCGCTGGCATGGCCGAGTGGCTCAGCGGTGTGTCGGGACTCGACGTCCGCCTGGCTCGCCAGGGCGAGACGCCGCAAAGCGGCACGGTGCTGTTGGCCGGGACCAATCATCATTTGCGCCTGTTGAAAAATGGCACGCTGGCCTACACCGCCGAGCCGGTCAACGAGATCTATCGGCCTTCCATCGATGTGTTTTTCGAGAGTGTCGCCAACTTCTGGAGCGGTGATGCAGTGGGCGTCTTGCTCACCGGCATGGGCCGCGACGGTGCGCAAGGGCTTAAACTCATGCGTCAGCAGGGCTGCGTGACCATCGCCCAGGACCAGCAGAGCAGCGCGGTATACGGCATGCCCAAGGCGGCGGCGGCCATCGACGCGGCTGCGCAGATCCTGGCGCTGGATAAGATAGCGCCACGCTTGGTGGAGATTTTCACCCAATGACCAACCCCCGCACCCTAGGCAGTATTCAGGTGAGCCCCCATGAATGATCTACAGCTCGACGATTTCAAGCGCGATGAGAATGCCGCGATGGTGTTGCTCGTCGACGACCAGGCGATGATCGGCGAGGCGGTGCGACGCGGGCTGTCGAACGAACAGAACATCGATTTCCACTTCTGTTCCGATCCGCACCAGGCCATCGCCCATGCCGTGCGCATCAAGCCGACGGTGATTCTCCAGGACCTGGTGATGCCAGGCCTCGACGGCCTGAGCCTGGTGCGCGAGTACCGCAGTCATCCGGCGACCCGTGACATTCCGATCATCGTCCTGTCGACCAAGGAGGACCCGTTGATCAAGAGTGCGGCGTTCGCCGCCGGGGCCAACGACTATCTGGTCAAATTGCCGGACAACATCGAACTGGTGGCGCGCATCCGCTATCACTCGCGTTCCTACATGATGCTGTTGCAGCGCGACGCGGCCTTTCGCGCGTTGCGGGTCAGCCAGCAGCAGTTGTTGGACACCAACCTGGTGCTGCAACGGCTGATGAACTCCGATGGCCTGACCGGCCTGTCGAACCGCCGGCACTTCGATGAATACCTGGAACTGGAGTGGAGAAGGGCGCTGCGGGACCAATCTCAGCTGTCGTTGTTGATGATCGACGTGGATTACTTCAAGTCCTACAACGACAACTTCGGCCACCTCGAGGGTGATGAAGCCCTGCGCAAGGTCGCCACGGCGATCCGCGATTCGTGCAGCCGGCCTTCCGACCTGCCGGCCCGTTATGGCGGGGAGGAATTCGCCCTGGTCCTGCCCGGCACCTCGCCGGGCGGTGCACGGTTGATGGCCGAAAAACTGCGCCAGAGCGTCGTCGCCTTGAAAATCCCCCATACCACGCCCGACGGCGGGGAAAACCTGACCGTCAGCATCGGCGTCTCGACCTTCACCCCGCAGCAGGGCAGTGATTGCCGCGAGTTGATCTCCGCGGCGGACAAGGGGCTGTACATGGCCAAGCACAACGGGCGCAATCGGGTTG